>JAEUIK010000626.1 GCA_016793185.1 Planctomycetaceae bacterium
CAACTCGACAACGTCGATCGCCCCAGGGCGCTCGAGGGCGAAGTGCTGGTCCGAGTGAGCTCGGCCGCCCTGAACTTTCCCGACGTGCTGATGATCCAGGGGACTTACCAAGTGCGTCCCCCGCTGCCGTTTATCCCGGGAATCGAGGTCGCCGGCGTCGTCGAAGAACTGGGCCCTGGCGCCAAGGGGCCGACCCCGGGAACGCGTGTGATGGCGCAGTGCGGCATGGGGGGCTTTGCCGAGTTCGTGGCCGTGCCCGAGGTGGCCGTCGCGCCGATCCCGGAAAGCATGTCGGACCACGAAGCGGCCGCCTTCGCATTGGTCTATCAGACCTCGTACTTCGGCCTCGCCTACCGCGGCGCACTTCGGCCGGGCGAAACCGTGCTCGTCCACTCCGCGGCCGGCGGAGTCGGTCTGGCGGCCGTGCAAATCGCCCGGGCAATGGGGGCCGGCAAGATCATCGGCACGGCCGGCTCCGACGACAAGCTTGAACTGATTCGCCAGAACGGCGCCGATGTGGCCGTGAACTATCAAACCGGCAACTTCGTGGACGTCGTCAAGGCCGAGACCAACGGCGCCGGCGCCGATGTCGTTTACGATCCAGTTGGGGGGCAGATCGCCGAGCTCAGTACCAAGTGCATCGCCTTTGAGGGACGCTTGGTGATCATTGGCTTTACCAGCGGGCAGATTCCCACCTTCAAGGGCAATCATATCCTGGTCAAGAACTACAGCGTGGTCGGGCTGCATTGGGGTTACTACCGGCAGATGAAGCCCGAGAAGATCCAACAGGGATGGCGCGAACTGATGGACCTGTACCAGCGCGGCGGCCTGAAGCCGCACATCGGCGGCGTCTACCCGATGGACCGCGTGGCCGATGCGATGGAGCATCTCCTCTCGCGTAAGGCGGTCGGAAAGATCGTGCTCGACTGGTGAGCGGTTGCGGCGTTTCGCGGCAGCGCGCTGCTCGTAATCGGTCTCCGAAGTCGGATCAACCCATCACGATTCCGGCCTGAGCTGTTCGAGCGCGGCGCGAATCGCAGGCGGCACCTCCGTCGGGCGGCGCGTCTGCCGGTCGACGAAGACGTGCACGAAAAAGCCCAGAGCGGCGGGCTCGGGCGCCCCGGCACGGAAGAGGCCGATTTCGTAGCGCACGCTGGTGCGTCCCAAGTGAGCGACGCGCAAGCCCGCTTCGATCGTCTCGGGAAAGGTGAACTCCGCAAGAAACCGGCACTGGCTTTCGGCGCAGACGCCGATGGCGTCGCCCCGCGTAATGTCGAGTCCGCCGACGCGAATCAGGTACTCGTTGATGACGGTGTCGAAGTACGCGTAGTACACCACGTTATTGACGTGGCCATAGACGTCGTTGTCGAGCCAGCGGGTAGGAATCGACAGGTGGTGCCGATAATGTTCGCGACGCTCAGTGCTGGACGCTGGCATGCTGCCTCGGTGTGAGGAAGTGTTCCCGGTGCGCGGGGCGGCTAGTCCTGCAACATCTTTCGACCGAGCTCGACGACACCTTTGACCATTTCGTCTTCGACCTCGGGCGCCCAGCCGACCGGCGAGGCGTATTGGATTCGGATCACCTGCGCCTGATAGGCGTCGAGCCGGACGAGCTCGCGCGTGGGAATGTAGAGATTGTGTTCGCCCATGTAGGCCGTGACCATGGCGGGGCCCGAGCGGCGGAAAGCGTCCTTAATCCGCATGCCGATCGGCGCGCAAACTTCGCCCTGCATCGCGATGAACAACAGCGGACCGATGCGCGCCCCAATGACTTCCTCGTACTTGCACGGGTATTCGCGCGGCTCGTCGAGCTCGGTAACGAGAAATCCGTCGTCGGTGCAGACACGGTCGGTCGTTCGCACCGGAAAAGGGAGCTGTTCGCG
>JAEUIK010000645.1 GCA_016793185.1 Planctomycetaceae bacterium
TGACGACCGTGAAGGCCCCCTGCTTCCAGGCCCGGTCGGGCTGGGCCAGCAACGGGGCAAAGCTTTGCCCTTCGAGATCGGGCGCCGCGGGCAGACCGGCCAGCTCAACGAGCGTCGGATACAAGTCCACCAGCTCGACGAGTCCGGTCGACGCCTTCCCCCCATCCACCCCGGGCGCGGCCACCAGCAGCGGCACGCGGGCCGCCTTCTCGAACAACGTCATCTTGTGCCACAGGCCACCGTGTTCGCCGAGATGGTAGCCATGATCGCTGGCAAACACGACGACGGTGTTCTGCCACAGGTCGTGGCGGTCGAGCGCGTCGAGAATCAGTGCAATCTGCGCGTCGATGAAGCTCAGGCTGGCTCGATAGGCACTCGTCGCCAACGGGCGCGTGGCGGCGTCGAGCCGCTTGGCCCCCTGTCGATAAGTGAGCGCCAGGGGAGGGATCTTGTCGAGATGGCCGGCCGGTTCGTCGAGAAACGTGATCTGCTCGGGCGGGTACAGGGCAAAGTAATTTCGCGGCGCAATATAGGGAGTGTGCGGCCGGCGAAAGCCGATCGCCAGCAAGAACGGCCGCTCGCCCGCGACTGCCTCGTCGAGCAGTTCGACCCCCCGCCGGGCCACGAAGCCGTCCCAGGTCTTGGCATCATCGGCGTTGAGGACGATCCCCTGCCCCGGCAGCTCGCGCAGAATCTGCTCGGGAGGCGGATTCTTCGCCTCGCGCGTCTCGCGAACGTCGATTTCCCATGAAGGCCCATCCTCGAAGGCGTCCCCCGTGTGCGAGATCTTGCCGACCTTGATAGTCCGATACCCTTGTTGGCGGAAATACTGCGGCAGGAAGATTGCATCCGGCAGTTTCGAGCGGGCGGGCGTGACGTTGTCGAGAATGCCCGTCGACTCGGGCCGGCGGCCGCTCAAAAGCGACGCCCGCGACGGATTGCAGACCGGGTACTGGCAATAGGCGCGGTCGAAGCGCACGGACCGCCGCGCAAGTCGATCGAGCTGCGGCGACTGGACCGCAGCGAAACCGTAGCAGCCGAGATCGTTGTTCAGATCATCGGCCATGATCAACACGACATTGCGGCGCACCGGCTCGGCCGCGCTCGCTGCCAAGGGGAGGCCGAGTGCCGCACCGACCAAACTTGCCGTACGAATGACGCGCCACAGGTGCGTTGAGACCATGTCCAGCTCCGCTCGCGAAAAGGAGTGCCAAGGGAGCCCCTATTACTTCATGAAACTGCCAGCGCCGCAACCGAAAAGCCCCGCAGGCGCTCCCGCCGCGCGGTAGCGATGCGCTGCTGGGTGGATTAGGCTTGCGGGATGCAACACGCACTCACTGCCATCGCTCGCCGCAGGCGACCGGGCCTGCGGGCTCTGAACCTGCTTCTGCTGCTGGCGCTCACGCTGAACCCCGGACCGTCGAGTCCGGCCTGCGCCGCCGAACCGCGGTCCAGGCCGAACATCCTGCTGATTCTGGCCGACGACCAGCGCTGGGACACCATCCGCGCGCTCGGCAACGATGAGATTCAGACGCCCCATCTCGATCGCCTCGTCGAGCGAGGCTTTCGCTTCAACAACGCCTACTGCATGGGCTCGATGGTCGGCGCGGTCTGCCTGCCGAGCCGCACGATGCTGATTACCGGCCAATCGCTGTGGCGGATTCCCGACAATCCCCGCGCGCAGGTCGCGCCGCCGGGCGTCCCCCTCTTGCCGGTGCAACTGCGCGCAGCCGGTTATGCGACGTTCCATTGCGGCAAACGGGGCAACTCCTGCACGTTCGGCAACGCCGCGTTCGAGACGAACATCGAGACCGATGGACGCACCGCGGCCTCGGCCACCGAAATGGCCGACGCGGCGATCGCCTTCGTCAACGAGCATGAGGGGGAGCGCCCCTTCATCATGTATCTGGCCCCGCAAGTGCCGCACGATCCCTGCCTCGCGCCTCCCGAATTTCTCAAGCTGTACGACCCGGCGAAGCTCTCGCTCTCGAAGAACCTCCTGCCCGAGCATCCGTTCGATAATGGCGAGCTCCGGGTGCGCGATGAGTTGCTTGCCGCGCATCCGCGCACGCCCGAGGAGATGCAGCGGCATCTGGCCGGCTATTACGCCACGATCACACATCTCGATCACGAAGTCGGTCGCGTCCTGCAGGCGCTCGCCGCGCGCGGTTTCGCCGACAACACGATCGTCATCTACACGAGCGACCAGGGACTGGCCGTGGGGGGCCGGCACGGCCTGATGGGGAAGCAGAATCTGTACGAGCACGTCAAGCCGCCGCTGATCGTGGCTGGACCCGGCATTCCGCGCGGCGAGTCGGCCGCGCTCGTCTACCTGTTCGATCTCTTTCCCACGCTCTGCGATCTGGCGGGTGCGGAGGTACCTCCGCGGGTGGAAGGGCGGAGCCTGATGCCCGTGGTCCGCGGCGCGCGACCCCGCGTCCGGGAGTGGCTGTTGGGGGCCTATCGCGACGTGCAGCGGATGGTGCGCGACGAGCGTTGGAAGCTGCTGGCCTACAAGTCGGGCAGCGAGCGGAATTGCCAGCTCTTCGATCTGGCCGCCGATCCGGACGAGCTCCAGAACCTGGCCGACGATCCACGCTACGCCGGCGAACGCCAGCGGCTCGAGCGGCTGTTGGCCGCGGCCCGGGCCGAGTTCGGCGATCCCGTGGCCTGGTAGGCGGCTGGCGTGGGGCGGGTGAGCGGAGGGGCCCGCCTCGACAGTAGCAACTCAATCCGGCACAATGCGTTACGTTCGGCAGACCCGAGCGGCGTTTAATCCCGCACGCGCCTGACCGGCGAAAAAATCGGCAATTCTCGGCGAGCAAGCCCCCTGCTCGACGAAGAACTTCGGCACGGTTCCGTTCAACTTCCGACTGGGTTCGTAGTAAGCGTATGAGCAAGAAAAAGAAACCGGGTAAACCCGCCAGTCCCGCTGCCCCCGAGATCGTTACGGAAAAGAAGCCCGCCCGGGGGGACGGCACCCGCGAGACGATCGAGTCGATCATCATCGCCCTGATGTTGGCGTTCCTGTTTCGGACGTTCGAAGGGGAAGCATTCGAGATTCCCACCGGTTCGATGGGACCGACATTGATGGGGCGCCATAAGGACGTGA
>JAEUIK010000678.1 GCA_016793185.1 Planctomycetaceae bacterium
GCGGCCGCGGACGCACATAGGCTTGCTGCTGACGATACAGCTCCAGCCGAGCGCGAATCTCCTGAGCCAGTTGAGGGTCGGTGGCCAGCGCGGGGAGCTTGAGCGCCGATTCGGCCAGCGACACCGCGTCGGCGTAGCGACCCAGCGCGGCGGCGGCGGCGGCCGCGGTGTCGAGCACCAGGGCGTCCTGCGACCGGGTCGCGGCGTTCAACTGGCGTGCCAGCACCCACGCTTCGCGCGGATTGCGCATTTGCGGATCGGTGGCGGTCGCCAGCAGCCAGGCGAGCCCGCGCATCGAGTTGCCATCGTTCGCGGCGAGTCGCAGCGCGGCGCGGTACTGTGCGATCGCGGCCGCGTCATCGCCGGCGGCGGCGAGCGTTTCGGCATAATGAAAATGCGTTTGCGCCGAGTTGGGATCGCGCGACAGGCATTGCTGGAATTGCTCGATCGCCTCGGGATAGCGCCCCGCCGACGCGAGCACGCGTGCCAGATTCTCGCGCGGCAGGAAGGCGTGCGGCTCGAGTTGCAGGAGTTGTTCGTAGGCGCCGATCGCCCGCGCATAGTCGCCGCGCTCGGCATAGAGGTTGCCGAGATTCAAGTATCCCTGGACGAACGAGGGGCGCTCGCGGATCGCGGCCTGGTACTCGGCGAGGGCTTCGTCGCCGCGGCCCAGTTGCGTCAACGCCAGCCCCAGGCTGTAGTGGGTAATGATCGGATTGCGGCCGGCAAGCCAGGTCAGATCGTGCGCGGCCTGGCGCCGCGCCGCGCGCGACTCGCCAAAGTGTGTGAGGTAATAGCCGATTTGGTTGTCGCGCAGCGACCAGAGGCGACCGTTGTGGGGAGGAAAGTCGATGTTCAGCGTCGCGGGCTGCGGCCGCGCGCCGGTGAGCTGCGCTAAGGCCTCGGCCTCGGCGGGCGACGCCGTGTACTGGGGAGCTTCGGCTCCGGGAACCTGAACCATGAAACCGCGCCGCGCGTTCCAGCCCTCCATGTCGAAGGCCGCCGCCCCCAGCGCTTGCACGAAAATCGACCACGCGACCAAGGCTCCGCCGACGGCGCGGAGGGAGGCGGTGCGCCAGATGGCCGGCAGCAGCGGCAGCGCCATCGGCACCGTTAACGGCAGGATGTCGACGAGCGGCCGATAGCCATAGCACCAGCCTCCCCACCAGTCGAACCACTTGCACTGCAAGACGGCGATCGCCGCGGCGGCGATCGTCAGCGGGCGGAGCCAGGCGTATTCCTTGCGCCGCCAAACCGCGACGGCGCCGCAGACCGTCACCACCAGCCAGGGAGAATAGATCAGGACTCCCCGCGAGGGACTGAGGAGGAGCCCGAAGAAGCCGGTCCAGAACGGCGTCCGCCAGGCATTGGTCGTGCCGAACTGCCGCTCCAAGTAGAGTCGGGCCTGCACCGTCTGCCCGAAGGTCAGAGGGGAGCCGAAATAGTGGTAGTTGTAGCCTGCGAGGAACAACAGCAGGGGGCAGCAGGCCACAGTAAACGCCAGGCAGCCGCGCCAATCGGTCACGAGCAAGTACGCGCCCACAGCCAGGATCACGACTCCGCTGGTGGGCCGACAGACCACGGCGGCGCTCAGGGCAACTCCGGCGACTGCCAGCCACCGCCAGGAAACGTTTGCCCTGGCCAGGGCATACACGCCCAGCGCCAGATAGAGCTCGTTGGGGCCATGTTGCGTCAAACTTTGCGAGCTGATGGCCCAGACGCAGGTTCCCAGGCCGTAGGACAGGGCCAGCGCCAGGGCTTGTCCGCGCGTGACGAAGAGACAGCCCGTCAAATACAGCAACGCTGCCGAACCGGCCACGCAAGCCGCCGAGACCACTCGGCAGGCGACGGCCAGCCACCAGCGGCGATCGAGCAGGTCGCCCACCGCGAGTCGGACCACCGCCACGGCCGGCAGCGCGGTCAGTCCGGCGCCGGGGCCGAACGTGTTGACGTACAGTCCCGGGCGCGCGGAGGGGACGAGAAAGTAGTTCTCGCGTTGGATCTGCAGCAGTCCTTCGTCGCGGAGCGCCGCGACTGTCGGCGTCAGATGCGTGATCGCCAGCGGTTGTGCGCCGCCGGGCCCCTTGACCTCCCAGCCGAACATGAAGGGAAACTCGTCGGGAGTGTAGGAGAGGTTTCCCTCTTCGAGCAGGCTGACCGGCAAGTACGAGTTCGACACCGAGTCGGCCAGGATGATCAGCCCGCCGTTGAGCAGGTAGATGATCAGCAGGCAGACAAACAGCAGCGCCGCAACGGCTGACGAAGACTGCGGCACAGATCGGCGAAGCACGCGGCACCTCGGCGGTGGGATTGATTCGGGTGGTGAATGATACTGCGCGAACGCGCGATGTGGCCAAAGGGCGGGGCAAAATCGTGGGCCGGCGCTGCGGCGCGGCGCAAAAAAAAACGCCTCGTCAGCAGAATTCGTGGTTGAAATCTGGTTGAGGTAGTTGTCCAAGTTGGTGGTAGAGAGCGAGTTCGATCGTTTCATACTCGCGGAAGCCGTACGATTTTCTCATGGTCAGTTTGGCTTTGTTGTTAAAACCCT
>JAEUIK010000680.1 GCA_016793185.1 Planctomycetaceae bacterium
AGGGTTTTAACAACAAAGCCAAACTGACCATGAGAAAATCGTACGGCTTCCGCGAGTATGAAACGATCGAACTCGCTCTCTACCACCAACTTGGACAACTACCTCAACCAGATTTCAACCACGAATTCTGCTGACGAGGCGGACATTTCGAGCCTGAATCAGGTCAATCTTCAGGTCAGTGCGGTCCCCGAGCCCAGCACACTGGCCATGATCGCCCTGGGAGGAGTGATTCTCGGCGGCTCGCGCTTCGTGCGTCGCCGTTCGGGGGTGCGAGTGAAATAGTTACTGAGAAGTAGGGGTAGGGTTGCAGGATTCCGTGTCGCGCGGCGATTGGAAACAGGTTGCGCCAAGCGTCGCGCGGCCGGACCTGCAGTTCCGACCTCACGGGGAGCTCTTGGGACTGCTCCGCTGCCCCACTTTTTCTCCGTTGAGAACCACCCCGGGGCGCGTTACCAATGACTCTCGTACGGCAAATCTACATCTCCGCATGAAAGGTGCTGCGCAATGCGATCACGTTTCTCACCTCGTCATTTGGCGAGGTTCACCGCAGCGGCGCTGATCGGGGCCGTCCTGTCCGCCCCCCCATCGTCGCTCGCTGCCCCCGACTCCGAGCGTCGCCCGAACATCGTGGTGATCGTCGCCGACGATCTTGGTTACGGCGACTTGGGCATTCACGGGGGGGATGACGTGCCCACGCCGAATATCGACAGCCTCGCCCGCGACGGCGTCCGCTGCACCGATGGTTACGTCTCGTGCCCGGTCTGCAGTCCGACGCGCGCGGGACTCCTCACGGGCCGGTACCAACAGCGGTTCGGGCATGAGTTCAATCCAGGGCCGGGCCGGCGCCAGGGGGACGGCGATGGGTTTGGCCTGCCCTTGGACCAGGTCACACTCGCCAATCTGCTGAAGCAAGCTGGCTATCGGACAGGCCTCGTCGGCAAGTGGCACTTGGGCTACGCGCCCGATTTTCGCCCGCAACGGCGCGGCTTCGACGAGTTTTTTGGCTTCCTCGGCGGAGCCCACAAGTACTTCCCCGGCAGCGATGGCGAGCGCGGCCCCATCTATCGCGGTGCGGAAGTTGTCGACGAGCAGGAATACCTCACCGACGCGTTTGGCCGCGAGGCTGTGGCTTTTGTCGAGCGCCACGCCCACGAGCCGTTCTTCCTGTTCCTCACATTCAACGCGGTCCACAACCCGCTCGAAGCAACGGATAAGTATCTCGACCGCTTCCCGAGTATCAGCGAGGCCAAACGCAAGCCCTATGCGGCCATGCTCAGCGCGCTGGACGATAACGTCGGACGCGTGCTCGACACGCTGCACGACAAGCAACTTGACGAGCACACTCTGGTGTTCTTCATCAGCGACAACGGCGGACCCACGCAGGGGAACGGCAGCCGTAATACGCCGCTGCGGGGCGACAAGGGGACGGTCTGGGAAGGGGGAATTCGCGTCCCGTACCTCGTCCGCTGGAAGGGTCACCTGCCCCCCGGCAAGGTTTATGCGGAGCCGGTCATCTCGCTCGACATCCTGCCGACGGCTGCCGCCGTCGCCGGCGCGACCATCCCGCCGGGAAACAATCTGGACGGCGTCGACCTGCTCCCGTATCTGACCGGCCAGAAATCCGGTTCACCCCATGAACGACTCTATTGGCGATTCGGTCCCCAACATGCCGTACGGCAGGCGAACTTCAAGCTGGTCAAGACGCGGGATGGGGAACCACAACTCTTCGATCTGGCCAAGGATGTGAGCGAACAGAACAACCTGGCGGCGTCCCGGCAGGACGTGCTCCAGCAACTCACGGCCGCGTTCGCCACCTGGAATGGCGAGTTGGCGCAGCCGCGGTGGGAGCCGCAAGGGGGACGCCGGGCCGGTCAGCCAGGCGCACGCCGCGCCGGTCGAAAAAACGCCGCAGAAAACTAAGCGCTGACAGCGCGGGCCAGACGCCTCCGAACTCGGTTTTCGGGCACCGCTGCGGAACCGTCCCGCGGCGGTATTCTTGTTGGGGCGTCGGGGATCAGCCCGCCGCGTTCGGCGGCCAAACCGGCTGTCGACCGCGTCCCGGCGCCGGCGGCGGGGTATAATGGACCGAAGGCCTCTCAAAAACTCCCGCCACCGACTGGCAAAGGCACGGATATGTCTCAAGTCGTCGTCGATCCCAACGAAGTGCGCCGCTTTGCGCAGAATCTGAAGCGGTTCAACGGCGAGCTCCAGGCTCAAATGTCGATGCTGCACGGCCAGCTTTCGACGCTCAGCCAGTCGTGGCGCGATAAGGAGCAGCAGAAGTTTGCCGACGAGTTCGCCCAGACCATGCAATCGATTGGCCGTTTTATCGAAGCCTCAGAGCAACACGTTCCCTTTCTGCTGCGCAAGGCGGAACGGATCGAAGAGTATCTGCGGCAGCGCTGAGGCCGGCTCTCGCGATGGTCTTGTCTTGGTCGAGGCTCCCCTCCCATGAATCGCACTGCGCAAGTCAACTCGATCGATGCCATTGATCAGTTTCGCGCCGCGTTCATGCTGTTTGGCGAGGAGGTCGGACAAGCGCTCTCGGCGATCCATACCGACCTCCAGCGCTTTCAGAATTGGCTCGAGCACGATCAGCTCAAGTATTGGCAGCGCGAGATTCGCGTCCGCGAAGAACGCCTCAACGAGGCGAAGGGGGATCTGCACCGCTGCCTGGCGGCCACGATCGATCCGAACCGCACCCCCTCGTGCTACCAGGAAAAGAAGCTCGTGGCCCTGGCCAAGGAGCGGCTGGAAGTCGCCGAGCGCAAGCTTGCCGCAGTCCGGCACTGGGTAGTCGTCGTGCGGCAGGCGATCATCGACTACCACGCCCGGGCTGAGCCGTTGGCGACCGCGGTGAGCGCCGATATTCCGCGCGGGGCAACCGAATTGCTGCGGACCGTTGCGCGTTTGCACGCGTACCTCGCAGCGGCTCCCCCCACAGCTGCGCCGCCCGAGCCCGCGGCCGCGACGGTTCCCCTGGCGGGACCTGCCGCCCGGCTTCCTGCGCAACCCGCGGAGCCGCCAGTCGACGAAGAGCAGGGGGGCGCCTCCGATGCGGCAGTTGGCGATGAGCGAGAGGCCAGCCAGGAGCCAGCGCCTTGAATCTGCATGATCACAAGACGAAGCTCCGCTACGCCGCGCAGAAACTCCTGCTGCGGTGGGATGAGACCCGCCCGCAGTGGAACGACGCGGTGAGCCGCGATTTCGAGCGTGCGCACCTGGTCCCGCTCGAAGCGCCGCTGTCGCAGGCCTTGCGCGCGATCGAGAGCCTGTCCGAAGTGTTGAGCCGCGCCGAGCAGGATTGCCGGGAGTGAGTCGCTGCCGATTGTAACGGTCGGATGGGCTCTATCAGCCGGACGGCCGTCGCCGCTGCGTGAGGCGGCGGAGTTTTCCCCCTCGGCTGGCTTTTCGGTCGCGCGAGCGATCATAATCCAGATTGGCGCCGCCAGGGGGTCGTCCCGCACCATTCGCATTGTCGCGGGGCCGGAGCGAGCCTGAGAATCCACGTCGACCGGGAAGAGGCTTTTCATTGTCGATGCCAGCGACGGATCTCATCCAGCGCGAACGAGCGGTGCTGCGCGAACTGCTGCGCCTGGCCGAAGCTCGTCCGGCGGAACAAGCGCGGCTCGACGCTTCCCACCGGGAATTGCTCGCCGCGCTGGCCTCCGAGCGCGAGACTCGGCTGGCCGAGCTCGACGCCCGCTGGCACAGCGACCAGGCCCAGGCTGAACGGGACTTCACCAACGAGCGGCAACGGCTCGTCGCCCGCTACGACGCCGAGCGTCAGGCAGCGCAAGAGAACTACCGGACGACCTTCGAGGACCTCTCCCAGCAACTCGTCAAGCAGGAGAAACAGGCCGAGAAGGAGCTTACCGAGGCCCGCTGGCTGGCCCAATCGGTTTACGAAGCCGAAAAGAAGCGCCGCAAACAGCAGTTCGACGAGATCCGCCAGCAGCTGCAGGGGCGTCTCGAAGCAGCGCTCGCCAGTCAGCGCGAAGCGTCGGCCTTTCTCGACCATCTGAATGTTGATTTGCTACTCGAGCCGGCCAGCGAGCCCCCCCCGGCCGACGAGCCCCCGGCCGATTCGGTGGCCGAATTGAATCGGTCCATCAGCGCAGCCGAGGCCCAACTGCAGCAACTCAAGGGGCTGAGGCTGCTCAGCACGGTGTACGGGTCGGCGGCGATCGGCATCTTCGCGCTGCCGGCGCTGGTGCTGATTCCGGTCGTCGGCCTGATCGTCGGATGGAACCAGTTGCTGGCGTTGATTCTGGCAGCGGCCCTGAGCGGCGGCCTCGGATTGGGCATCGTCTACTGGCTCCGTGCTTCGGCTCGCACCCAGGCCTCAGAGGTTCTGGCAGCACTGGTTGCCAGCGTGGACGAAGCGGGACGCCAGCATCAGCGCTGCCTCAAGCGGGCCGAGATGATCTCCCGCCGCCAGATCGCCGAAGCCAAGGCCAAGCGAGATGCGGACACCCTCGCCGCGACCGAAAAGTTCCAGCCGGTGCTCGAGGCCGCGCGAACTCGGCGCGAAAGCGAGTTGCCGCGCCTCACGACGTCGGTAACCGCCCACCTCGCCGAGCTGCGCCAGCGGCACGAAACCGACCTGCGGACGCTGGCGCAGCGCCAGGCCGATCGGGCTCGCCTGGCGCGCGAGAGCTTTCAGCAAGCGCGCGATGAGCTCAGCCAGTCGGTCGACCAGCGGCAGGCCGCCCAGCAGGCCTCGTTCCAGCAACGCCGCGCGACGCAGTCGACCGAGTGGCAGAAGGCATTCTCGGCCGCCAAACTCGAGCTCACTGCGATTCGTCGCGAGATCGAGAAGACGTCGCCCGACTGGAAGTCGCGCGCCTGGTTCGATTGGGAGCCCCCCGCCGAGCTTACTCGGGCGATCAGCTTTGGGCGGATGACCCTCGACCTCAAGACGAGCCTCAGCGACAGTGCCGCGGCCGATGGCGAGCCGGGGGCTCCGAGCTTTGAGCTGTCGCTCCCCGCTCTGCTCGGGTTTCCTCACGACGCCTCGCTCTTCGTTCGCGCGCAGGACCAGGGAAGTCGCCGTGCGATCGAGCTGCTGCAGATCGCCGCCCTGCGTTTGCTGACGACGGTGCCTCCCGGGAAGCTGCGCTTGACGATCATCGACCCGGTTGGACTGGGGCAGAACTTCGCCGCGTTCATGCACCTGGCCGATTTCGACGAAGCGCTCGTCAGCCACCGCATCTGGACGGAACCGCACCTGATCGAGCAGCGTCTGGGGGATCTCACGGCCCACATGGAGACCGTGATCCAGAAGTATTTGCGGAGCGAGTTTCCCACGATCGAGGACTACAACGCCAAGGCGGGCGAGATCGCCGAGCCGTTCCGCCTGCTGGTCGTCGCGAACTTTCCCACCGGCTTCACCGAGAATGCCGCCCGGCGACTGGCGAGCATCATCGCGGCTGGCCCGCGCTGCGGCGTCTACACGCTGCTGAGCGCCGAAGCGGGAGCGACGCTGCCAGGCGGCCTCAAACCGGCCGATCTGACGCAGCACGCCAATGTCTTCGCCGCGACGTCGGAGGGAATCACTTGGCGCGACCCCGACTTCGAAGCGTTGCCGCTGGTCGTGGACGAACCGCCCCCGGCCGACTGGTGCAAGAACATTCTGCAGCGCGTGGGAGCCGCCGCGATCAAGGCCAAGCGCGTCGAGGTTCCCTTCGAGGCGATTGCACCTGCTCCCGAACGCTACTGGACCTTCGACAGCCGCTCCGGGGTCGACGTGCCGCTGGGGCGCGCCGGCGCCACGCAGTTGCAGCATCTCAAGCTTGGCCAGGGAACCGCCCAGCATGTGCTGATCGCGGGCAAGACAGGCTCGGGCAAGTCGACGCTGCTGCACGCGTTGATCGTCAACGCCGCTCTGCGCTACAGCCCCGACGAGCTCGAGCTGTACTTGATCGACTTTAAGAAGGGAGTCGAGTTCAAAACGTACGTGACGCACCAGCTTCCGCACGCGCGGGTCGTGGCGATCGAGAGCGAGCGCGAGTTCGGGCTGAGTGTCATGCAGCGCCTCGACGCCGAGATGAACGCGCGCGGCGAGCAGTTCCGCGAGTTGGGCGTGCAGGATATCGCCGGCTTCCGCAATGCCGGCGGCAAGCTGCCGCGCATCTTGCTGCTGGTCGACGAGTTCCAGGAGTTTTTCGTCGCCGACGACAAGCTCTCGCAGGACGCCTCGCTGCTCTTGGACCGGCTGGTGCGGCAAGGCCGCGCGTTTGGGATTCATATCCATCTCGGCTCGCAGACCCTGGGGGGCGCCTACTCACTCGCCCGCAGTACGCTGGGACAAATGGCCATCCGCATCGCGCTGCAGTGCAGCGAGTCGGACGCGAACCTGATCCTCAGCGAGGATAATTCGGCCGCGCGCCTGCTTTCGCGCCCCGGCGAGGCGATCTACAACGACGCCAATGGCATGGTCGAGGGGAATCATCCCTTCCAGGTCGTGTGGCTGCCCGACGATCGGCGCGAGGAATTTCTGCGGCGCATCCAGGAGCTCGACGAGAAGCGTCCCGCGACGTCGCCCCGCCGCCAGATCGTGTTCGAAGGGATGCAACCGGCCGATTTGACGCGGAACCTCGAGCTCGGCGAATTGCTGGCAGCGCCGCCGCCGAGCGCCGCGCCGCGGCTGCCGCAAACCTGGCTCGGCGAACCGCTCGCCATTTCGGCCGCGACGTCCACGACCTTCCCGCGCCGCAGCGGCGCCAACCTGCTTTGCCTGGGACAAAATGACGAGGCCGTCGCCGGCATGATGACCGCCGCCCTGGTCGGGCTGGCGGGGCAACTCCCGCCTCTTCCGGCGCCGGAGGGGGAGCGCCTTGCCGCGCTGCAAATTTGGGATGGCGGGACCCTCGACGGCCCGCAGGCAGGGCCGTTCCGCCGGTTGGCGAAAGGGCTGCCCGAGCAGATTCAGTATTTCCACGCCCACGATTTCAAACCGTCGCTCGAACGACTCTTCGTCGAACTCGAGCGCCGCCGCGCCGCGGACGCGAGCGCCATCTCGGCCGCGCCGCCGCTGTTTGTGTTCCTGTATGACCTGTCCCGCTTTCGCGAGCTGCGCAAGCAGGAAGACGATTTCGGCTTCTCGGGCTTTTCCAGCGGCGGCGACGACAAGCCCGCCCCCAAGCCCGACAAGCAGTTCGCCGAGCTGCTGCGCGAAGGGCCCTCGGTCGGGATCCATCTGCTGGTCTGGTGCGACACGTTGACGAATTTCAATCGGACCCTCGACCGGCAAGGGCTCCGCGAGTTCGACACGCGCATCCTGCTGCAGATGAGCAGTGCCGACTCGAGCCTGCTGATCGACGTGGCCGCGGCCAGCCAGCTCGGGCGGCGGAGGGCCCTGCTGCATCGCGAGGACGAGGGACGGCTCGAGAAGTTCCGCCCCTTTGCGGCTCCCGGCGACGAGTGGCTCGACCAGATAGTCGATCAGCTCGGCCAACGGGGAGGAGTGGTTGCGCCACCGGAGCGCCAAACGGGTGCATCCCGCTGAGCGGGCGGCTACAATGCCGGCGCGACAGGTTGCCTTCAGCCTGGTGCGCGTTTGAACCACCGCGGCGCGACGTCGCTAACCGCCCTACCAGGCATTCCACTCGCGTGGCGTCGCGCGGTAGCGGCGCCTGTCCAGCACCAACGACTCGGGGGAATCCTATGCACGACCACAATCGACTGAACCGCCGCGACTGGAACACGCTGGCCCTGGCGGGGGCAGGCAGCTTGCTGGGAGGCCCGTTTCTGCATGCCGCCGAGCCGGCCGTGGCCGAGCAGCCGGCCGAGGCGGCGCAGCAGCCGGCGCCGCTGCCATTTGTCGATGGCTCGTTCACGATCGTGGCGTTGCCCGACACGCAGGTGTATTGCGAGCGCTTTCCGCAGCACTTCTTGAATCAAACGGCCTGGATCGCGGCGAACAAGGAGAAGCACGACATCCAGTTCGTCGTGCACTTGGGGGACATCACCAATCGCAACACCAAGCCCCAGTGGGAAGTGGCGCAGGCGGCCCTGCAAAAGCTCGACGGCGTGGTTCCCTACTCGCTGGCCCTCGGAAACCACGACCTGGGTCCCGGCGGCAACTGCACCACGCGCGACACCTACCTCAATGACTATGTGCCGCTCACCGTGGCGCAGAAGTCGCCGGCCCTGGCGGGCCTGATGGACGAGACCCGGCTCGATAACAGCTACCACGTCTTTGC
>JAEUIK010000716.1 GCA_016793185.1 Planctomycetaceae bacterium
CGACGACCAGATCGCCGAAGAACACCGGGACAAGCAGACCGGCGAGAAAAAGCCGCCCGTCTGGGGTGCGCAAGGGATGGCCCGCCGCACCAACGTCAAACGGGGGGCGGTGCCGCAGGTCACGCCGCGTGATCCGTTCGATCCCGAACTCTTCAATCGGCAGTTCCATCCGCCGCGCTAGGGGGCCGGCCCTCGAGGCGGAACTCTCCGCGCTCCAGCGCCGCCAGGAACTGGCGATTGCTGTCCAAGAGTCCCTCCAGGGCCAGCATTTCCTCAATGCTCTGCCAGGCGCAGGAATGCACCTCGTGAGGATTGGGCAGCGGCTCGACATGGGGGGGTAGCTCGGCCATCCACCAGGCCAACTCGACTTCCCAGGGCGTCTCGCTTTGCCAGAGGCGGCAGAGCGGTTGGACCTCGACGTTCAACTCTTCGCGCAGCTCGCGCACGAGCGCGGCTTCTTCGGATTCGTCCCCTTCGATGCCGCCGCCGGGAAAGCAATAGGCGAGCGGCGCCACGACCGTCGCCGAGCGACGAATCACCAGCAGTTTCCCCGCGCGCACCACGACAGCGACGACTCCGCGCCGACGGTTACCTGATTGACCGTTCGTCTGCGAAATGGCGAGTGCTCCTGGAGGTCAGCCAGGGGCCCGCCTGTCGATTCGACGGGCGGCGCCGCGGCAATTTTGACTCAGGATAGCGAATCACCGGCGGCGGGAGGATCGAAAAAAGGGGCGCGGTGGGATAGAATTCGGCCAGCCGGACCAAGAGGTCGCCGCACAGGGTGGCGAGCTGCGCCGCAGATCGAGGAACAGAGAGCGAATTGATGGAGAAACCTGCACCGACGCCGCGCCCCGCACCCGCGGGCCCTCCCCGTCCGCGCTGGAATTCGCCTGCCGGCTGGGGATTTGCCCTGCTCGCGCTGGCGTTGCTGCTCTTGTGGGTGATGAACGCTCCCGACAGCCGTACGCAGGTGCGCTATGACGAGTTCCGCCGCCAACTCGAGGCGGGCAACGTCGAACGCGTGCGGATCACGGGGCAGGAGATCGAGGGGCAATTCCGCGTCGCCTTGAGCGACCTGGCAGCCGCGCTGCCGGCGCCGGTAGCTCCTTCCTCCGCGCCGACTCCCGAAAACAAACCGGCCGCCGACGCCCAGACCGAAGCAAAATCCGACGCGAAGTCCACTCCGGCCGTGCGCGCCAACAAGTCTCCCGCGGCCACTCCGGCAAGTTCCTCGGCCAACCGGAAATTCACCACCGTGCTCTCGCCCTTGGTGGGCGAAGATCTCGACAAGCTCCTCTTGGCGAAGGGCGTGAAGATCGACGCGCGCCGTCCTTCGGACGGCACCGGCTTACTGCTCCTGACGTACGTCGGCGTGACCGCGCTGCTCGTCGGCGGCATGTGGTTGATGTTCCGGCGAGCCCGCGATCAGATCACCGGCGGCATCAGTCTCGGGGGATTCAGCAAGAGCCCTGCCCGGCGCTACGAAGGGGCCAAGGCTCCGATTACGTTTGCCGATGTCGCGGGGCTCGAAGGAGTGAAGCACGACCTGCAAGAGGTCGTCGAGTTCCTCAAGAGCCCGGAAAAGTTCCAACGCCTCGGCGGCCGCATTCCCAAGGGAACGCTGCTGATGGGGCCGCCGGGCACCGGCAAGACCCTCTTGGCCAAGGCCGTGGCCGGCGAGGCGGGCGTCCCCTTCTTTTCCATCAATGGCTCCGAGTTCATTCAGATGTTCGTGGGCGTAGGCGCCAGCCGCGTCCGCGACATGTTCGCGACCGCCAAGGCCGCGGCCCCCTGCATCCTCTTTATCGACGAGATCGACGCCGTCGGGCGGGTCCGCGGCGCGGGCTTGGGGGGCGGACACGACGAACGGGAGCAGACGCTTAACCAGATTCTCAGCGAAATGGACGGCTTCAGCCCCAGCGAATCGGTCATTTTGCTGGCCGCCACCAACCGCCCCGATGTGCTCGACCCGGCGCTGCTGCGCCCGGGCCGCTTCGATCGGCATGTGACGGTCGACCGGCCCAATCTCAAGGGGCGGATCGCGATCTTCAAGGTCCATGCCCGCGACGTGCCGCTGGCGCCGAATGTCGACCTCGAACGCCTGGCCGCCGGCACCGTCGGGCTCACCGGTGCGGACATCCGCAACCTGGTCAACGAGGCGGCGCTGCTGGCGACGCGCCTCGGCAAGAACCAGGTCGATAACGACGATTTCGAGCAGGCCCGCGACAAAGTGCTGATGGGGGCCAAGCGCGAAGAAGTCCTGGCCGGCAAAGAAAAGACGATGACCGCCTACCACGAGGCGGGGCATGCCCTGCTCGCGTGGCTCCTGCCCGGCATCGATCGACTGCACAAGGTGACGATCATTCCGCGCGGCCGCGCCCTGGGCGTCACGCAACTGCTGCCCGAAGAAGACCGGCTCAACATCGGCGAGAGCGATCTCCATGTCCGGCTCGCCTTCATGCTCGGCGGTCGGGCTGCCGAAAAGCTCATCTTCGGCGAGCACAGCGCCGGGGCCGAGGACGATCTCAAGCGGGCGACACAACTCGCCCGCCGCATGGTGACCCACTGGGGCATGAGCGAGCGCATCGGGCCGGTGGCTTACCGGACGAGCGAATCGCATCCCTTCCTCGGCAAGGAAATCGCCGAGCAGCGCGAGTTCAGCGAGCACACCGCGCGGGTCATCGACGAAGAGGTGGCGCGAATCCTTCACGCGGCCGCCGACCGGGCCTACGAACTCCTGCAGGAGAATCGCGAAAAGCTCGACAAGCTGGCCAATGCGCTGGAGACACGCGAGATCGTCGAGGAGCGCGAGGTCGAGGCCCTGATCGGTCCCTCGACTCCGAAGCCGAACGAGCGCAATGGCCGGCCCATGACGGTCGAACCGGCCAATGACTCGGCTGTCGCCGATCCGCTCAATCCCGCGATCAGCGATTGATCCCGCGGGCACCGCCTGCCCAGTCGATGGAGTGCTGGGGGGCGAGGCGGCTTGCGGCAGGCCTTTTGACGAGCGGTAGGCCAGTCGACTACTTGTCCGACAATCCCCAGGCGGCCAGGATCACCCCGGCGCCGGGAGTCAGGTTGCGCACCTTCTCGGCGATGAGCACCTTCTCGGATTCCTTGGCCTTCTTCAGCTTCGTGGCCAGCTTGGCCAATTTCTGCCGGCGATGGCGGCGACGCTTGATTTCTTTACCGCGATTGCTGATACCACCCACGATGACGCTCCCACTCTCAGGCGAATGATCGAACTGGATCGATGCGATACGGTTGTCGATCCCAGCGACAAAACAGCGCTCTGCCGCCTGGGCTCGTCTTGGACTGTCTGCTACGAAGCTGCAGCGCGGGGTATCGCCGAGGCGACTCCACGCGCACAAGACTCGTTTTTCTAGCAGGCTGGCCGAAGATGGTCAAACGGCGCCTGGCGACCCCGGCGGCTCAGGCAGCGTCGACGTCGTGATCCTCTTCCCAGACGCCGTCGCGCACGATCGTGCGCTGCAGGGGACGACCACGGCCGTGAACCGGCCGTTCGACGATGATTTCGCCATCTCGGGCGGCACGCGACCGCAGTTCCGTGGCCCGAGTTCCCGCCAGATGTCGACGCCGCGACGGTCGGGGTTTGATCGTCGCCGTGCCCGGGAGCCGATCGATCGGCTCCTGATACTGCACCTCTTCGACCACCTTCTCGGCAAATTCCCCGGCGAACTCCTCGGCCCCGGAGGAGTTCCAGGGACGCGTGCGGGCGACCAGGGCCCAGAAGGCCGACTGGTCCTCGATCGTCACCAAGTCGCGCTCCTCGCGTTCGTAGACCGGCAGCGGAGCGGGCGCAGGCTCGGGCTCGCGGTCGAGGGGCCAACCCAAGAAGGCGTCGGCCTCCCCCACCATCTGCGGCACCGCGTACGGCGGCGCCAGCAGCACTGCCGCGGCCGGTTGGATGGGGGGCTGAACCGGAGCCGGCTCGGCCACAATCCGGGCCGCGGGCGCCGGACGAACGACCGGCTCGAACTCGTCGGTCAGGCCGCCGGCCGGCACGTCGGTGTTATCGGGCAGACGGCGGACGCGGACGTCGAGCGACAGGAATAGCCGCTTGATGTGTTCGTGGCAGGTAAACAACAGCACCTGGTGCCCCAGGGCGGCAAACTCCTTCAGGACCTCGGCCGTGGCCCGGGCACGCTCGGTGTCGAAGTTCACCAGCAGGTCGTCGAGGATCAACGGGAAGCTCTCGCCGCGCAGCGCGTAGTCGGCGGCCAGGGCCAGCCGCAGGCTGAGGAAGAGCTGTTCGCGCGTCCCCCGGCTCAGGACTTCGATGGGGAGCGTGTTGCCGGCGCCGTCATCCACCAACAGCACGTCGTCCGAGAGGGGCGTCCAGACCCGCGTGTAGCGTCCATTGGTCATCGCGGCGAAGTAGCGCGACGCTTCTTGCAGCGTGGCCGGCTGCCGTTCGCGCTGGT
>JAEUIK010000719.1 GCA_016793185.1 Planctomycetaceae bacterium
CAAAAAACCCAGGGACCGCAGTCCCTGGGTTTCGTGAGGCAAATGGGGTGGTACTGTCGCCTGACGACTATTCGCCGCCGGCGGCTTCTTCGTCGTCGGCTTTGTCGGACTTTGTCTTTTCTTTGGTCAGATCCTCGTTCGGATCGACCGCGCTGTAGAAGCCGACCATCATCTCTTCCCAGGTCTGGTCGCCCCAGTGGACCGGCTTCGACGGGTCGGGATTGGCCAGGTTCTCGGCCGAGTTGTCGAAGTGCGCGATGCCGTGCAGCACCGAGCCCTTGGGAATCAGCTTCGGCTCCTTGAACTCGTAGCTGAGCTGCCAGTTGAAGTCGTACTTGGGGACGTCGAGCAGCACTTCGCGATCCCCGTTGGGATACTCGAGCTCGAAGCGGAACGCCTTGCCGCGCAGATGCATGTGCGGGGTCAGTTTGAGCATCAAGGTGTCCTTGCGAAACTTGGTCTTGGCAGTCACCTCGTGATTGTCGGCATGGGCCGGAATCTCGAAGTTGAAGTTGATCATCATCCCCCCCCGCAGGCGCTGCTTGACCGTTGCGCCGTCGGTGAAGACGACACCGATCATGCTGCGATCCTTTTGCACGCTGCCGTTCGGGGTGTAGTGCATCTGGAAGACGAGCTTCGAGCCGGCCGGCACGAACGCCGCGCGCCCCTCGCCGGCGATCAATGGCAACGTGCCCGGCGCGTACCCGCCAATCGACGTGCGGGTGCTGAACTGCGAGCCGTCGCTTCCCGGCGGCTGCACAAACACGATGATGTGATGCACGACCGAGCGATTCCCCGGCCGGGCTTCCGAAGCCTTGATCCAGCGGTCTTCCTTCCAGCCCGGATCGACGGTGAAGTACTGATACTCGACCGTTCCTTCGGCCGGCACCTCGTAGGCCTCGTCGGCCATGTAGATGATCTGGTCGGGCTGCTGGATGCGCCAGCCCTCGACGTACTGCCGCGGCTCGGGCAGGTCCTTCTCGTCTCCCTGCGGGCAGCCGTTCTCGATCCAGCGGTCGATGAGCTGCTTTTCTTCGTCGCTCATCCGGGCGTCGTTGGCCCAGTGGCCATACTGGGGACTGGCTGACCAGGGGGGCATGCGCCCTTCGTTGACGACTTCGCGAATCGTTTCGGCCCAGCCCTGCACTTCCTCGTACGACATCAGCGTGAAGGGAGCGACTTCGCCGGGACGGTGGCATTCGACGCAGCGGTTCTGCATGATCCGCGCGATCTGGTTCGAGTACGTCACGTCGCCCGTGGGAGTCTTGGTCGGCACCCGACCAATGATGCAGCCCGAGGCTTCGAGCACCGGCTGGCTCACCGGCTTGCCGTCGAGAATTTCGCTCACGGCTTCGGCCAGGTCGCGGCGCGTGAGCTGCGGCTTGGCATAGCCGGCGCCGGTCTGAAAGCCGTACTGATCGTCGATCCGCCCGCGATACCGCACGACGCGGTCCTGGTCGAGCACGAACGCCTCGGGCGTGCGCACCGCGCCGAAGCGGTCGGCAATTGCGTTGCCGGGATCCTTCAAGAGCGGAAACTCAACCGCATGCTGGCGCGCGTATGCGGCGAGCTCGGTGATCGAGTCCTGCGAGTTGCTGTTGATACCGACGAAGGCGACCCCCTTGTCGGCGAACTCTTTGCTCAGCTCGACGAGGCGCGGTGCGTAGAGCTTCGCCAGCGGGCACTCATTGCCCAGGAAGACGACGACGAGCACTTTGCTGTCGGCGAAATCCTCCAGCGAGCGCTCCTTGCCGCGGAAGTCCGGCAGCGTGAACGGCGAGATCTCTTTGCCAATCGAAGCGGCCGCGTTGTTCGCCGCTTCGACCGCATGAATGCTGGCGGGATTCGCCAGAAACGCTCCGCAGAGCGTCCAGAGAGCAACAATCGAGCACCGCATGGGTCGCATCCTTTGGGTGGTTCGGCCGGACGCCTGCCGGCGAATTCCGATTTCCGTTCGCATGCTAACTATTTGCATCGACGTGAGTGTAGAGTCCCCTTCACCCGGCTTCAAGTGAAACTTCACTTGCCCCCGGGCTCTCTGGGGCTTCAGGCAAGTCGGGCTGACTCTCCGGCCCGGCAGGTTTCGCCCGACGTTGGAGGCTCGGCAGCAGTACCCGCACAGCCGGCGCGATGTGTCAGCCGGTCTGGTCGACCGCCCGCGAGTCGGCGGCAAAAGATTGAACCAATAAATGTGAACTGATATGATTCGGACGCAGGATCCGACAGGACAAACGCTTACAGTCGCTCGACGGCTGCAGCGAGCCAGCCCGCGCGGAGTCGCTAGCTGGTGTTTGCCGGGAGATCCTGCCCCCGCCTCATGGTCACGCCCGACGCGTTAGGGAGAGCACACGATGTTGACGATCCTCGGCGATCAGCACCGCTTTTGCGACGGCGTCAGTCGCCGCAACTTCCTGAAAATCGGCGGTCTGGCCCTGGGAGGTCTCTCGATGCCGCAGATCCTGGCGGCCGAAGAAGCGGCGGGCAAGCGCCCCGGCCATAAGTCGGTGATCATGATCTTCCTGCCCGGCGGCCCCCCGCATCAGGACATGTGGGATCTCAAGCCCGACGCGCCCGCCGAAATTCGGGGCGAGTTCAAACCGATCCCGACCAACGTCCCTGGCATCGAGATCGGCGAGCTTTTCCCGCGCATGGCGGGCATGATGGACAAGTTCGCCGTGATTCGCTCGATCGTGGGCGCCACGGGGGGACACGATTCTTACCAGTGCAACAGCGGCTGGGCCCCCGGCCAGGCTGGCCCGCAAGGGGGCTATCCCTGCCTCGGCTCGGTCATCTCGAAGCTCAAGGGCCCCGTCGACAAGGCACTCCCGCCCTTCGTGGGGCTCGCGCCGCGCATGGGACACATGCCCTGGGCCAATGCCGGCGAACCGGGCTTCCTAGGCAAGGCTCATGCTCCCTTCAAGCCCGACGGCGAAGGGATGGCCAACATGACGCTCAACGGCGTCAGCCTCGATCGCCTCTCGGATCGTAAATCGGTGCTGACCAGCCTCGATCGATTCCGCCGGCAGGCCGATGCCACCGGGATGATGGAAGGAATGGACGCGTTCAACGCCCGTGCGTTCGACGTGCTCACCTCGAGCCGGCTCCTCGACGCCTTGGATATCGAGCGCGAGGATCCGCGGCTCCGCGATCGCTATGGTCGCGGCTATCCTGAGAATAAAGACGACGGCGGCCCGCGGCTGCTCGACAATTTTCTCGTCGCGCGCCGGCTGATCGAAGCGGGCGTGCGCTGCGTGACGCTGGCCTTCAGCCGCTGGGATTGGCACGGCAACAACTTCGGCCAGGCTCGCACCGAAATGCCGATGCTCGACCAGGCGATCACCGCCCTGGTCGAAGACCTCGAAGTGCGCGGCCTGCTCGACGACACCTCGGTCGTCTGCTGGGGCGAGTTTGGCCGCACGCCCCGCATCAACAAGGACGCCGGGCGCGATCATTGGCCGCAGGTCTCGTGCGCCCTCCTGGCCGGCGGCGGCATGCGGATGGGACAGGTGATTGGCTCGACCAATCGGCTGGGCGAGGTCCCCAAGGATCGCCCCGTCCACTTCCAAGAAGTCTTCGCCACGCTCTATCAGGCGCTGGGGATCGACCCGCGGACCACTACGATCAACGACCACGCCGGCCGGCCGACCTATCTGCTCGACAACCGCGAGCCCATGCCCGAGCTGATCTAGCAGCGTCAGGTCGAACGCGTCGCCAGTGCCGGCCGCGGTGGGGACATCTCGGCTGCTCGTGCGCCCGGCTATTCGGGCGGCGCTTCGGTTTCGAAGGGATCCTCCACGGCGGGCTCTTCCCCGGCCGGTTCGTCCGTCTCAGGCTCGGCCGAGGCGGCGTCGCCCCCCTGCCCCGCTGTCGGCTGCGGCTTGTCGTCCTTGGCGGCCGGCGGCAGGCTCCACAGCGGTTCCGTGATTTCCGGGTGGTGCAGGCATTGGATCAGCCCGGTCGACGTCGCCAGATAGAGGCGGTCGTTGAAGGTGTTGGTCAACTTCAGGGGCAGCGACTCGGTCGGCAACGTGTCGATAAGCCCGCCGGTCTCGGGGTCCAGCAGTAGCGTTTTTCCGGCTCTGTCCGCCACATAGAGGCACGGCGGCAACCCTGGGTACTGGGCATCGGCGCGGCGATGCGCCAGGAACTGCTTCACATTGACACGCCGCCAGCGCTCGGTACCGCGGTCGGCCGACACGGCGAACATGCTCCCCTCGGCGGGAAACAAAAAGATCAGGTCTTCGACCACGACCGGTTCGTGATCCAAGGGACTCCCGGCCGAGAAGCGCCAGAGAATCTGGCCGGTGTCCTCCGACATCGCGTAGGCATAACCGTCGCGCGAAGCGATGTAAATCACTCCGGCGCGAGCCGCCATCGGCGAGACGATCTCTCCCTTGGTCTGCAACTGAAACCGCATTTTCACCCGGTCGACGGCGTTCACGTAGGCATAGCCCTTGGCCGTGGCCCAGGCGACGCTCTTCTCGGTCACCAGCGGCCGGGCCAGGATGTGCCCGCTCGCGCGAAAGACCCACGGATCGTCCTTCGGCTTGGCCAGCAGGAACGCCTGCAGCGTGCCGTTAAACATGGGGACGTAAACGCGCGTGTCGTCGATGGCCGGCGCCGCGAACGGGACGCCGTTCAACTCGCGTTCGAAAACAGGCTTGCCCGTCGCCAGGTCCAGCACGTACAGCCGCGTGCCATTGGTGCTCGCGACGTACTTCTGGTTGGCGGCCAATTCCGAATTCGGCGCGCCGGGCTCGCCGACCTGGGCCAACCAACGGGTCCCCCCCGATTCGGCGTCGAGCACCTGCGCCAGCCCATTGCGGGTTTGGATGCAGAGCGAATCCCGGCTCAAGGTCACGTGCGTCAGTCGATCGCGCGACAGGTCCATGTGAACCTGGCTGACCCAGCGTCGATGCAAGCCATGCCGCAGCGCCACGGTCTCGGGAATCAACTCGCCGTGGCCAATCTGCGCTAAGGCCCGGTGCCCGCTGCCGAGCGCCAGTCCCACCAGGGCCAAACCAATGAACAATCGCCGCACCTGGCGGGTGTTGGCGGGGTCGCACAGCCGACGGTGGGGCATGTACCGATCCTCAAGGAGATGCCGGGGGCTGGGGCGCCACTGCGCCCGCCTCTCGGCGGTGGGAAACTCGACTTCCTTTCATGATAGTTCGGACCCGGGTAGCGGACAGGAAAATCCTGGGTTGCGCGCACACCCCGGCCGAGCCGGGGCGAGCTTCCGGCGCGGAGCGGCCCGGTTAGAGAGCGTCGACTGGTTGTAAGTCTCCAACGCGGCAGGGCATACGGGCCCCCGAATGGCGCCCCACCCGCTAGACCAAATTCCACGCGAAACTTAGGATGACCCGAAGCCGGCGGCGCCGTCCGTGAGTCACCCGCAGCTGCCGCCGCGCCCGAGGGTTCGAGATGGATGTCCCCCGACTCGCCGCGGAACTCGAGGTAGCTAGCCAGGAAATCCTGGGCTATCTCAATTTCTCGTCGGGGACGGCCGACCCCCGTTTCTTGCACAACCTGGACCTCCTCTGGCGGCACTTCGAGCCGCAGGCCTCCTTGGAACGTCCGACCTGGCGGGGGGTGGCCGAAATGCTCTCCGCCCGGCTCGAGACGGTCCGGGGCACTTCGCCGGCCTTCGAGCAGGTCGACCAGGCCCAACTGCTGCTCGAACTGGTCTTCGAGCGCGTGCTCCCCGCCTATCGCGAGTTTCATCGGGATCTGTTGTTCCATCAGTCCGACGAGAGCCTCTACCGGCCCTATTTTGTCGGCCGCGTTTGCGAGGCAGTCCTCAAGAGCGCGGCGCTCGAGGACGATCCCAGCGCGATCGTCGAAGCAGCCCTCGACACGCTCAACGACTTCGTCGGGCATCGCCCCGTGGCCGTCTTGCGAACGCCGCAAAAAGTCGAGCCCTATCCGCACGAGTGGGTGCGGCCGATTCCCTGGTTCGTGGCCGGAGCCGGCGTGGCCGGCGGGCGCTACCGCGAAGTGCTCGAGCAAGCACTGGCGATTCTCGCAGCGACCGACGACGACATCCGCCAGCAGGCGGGCTTCGACCTGGCAAACCTCGACGAGCTGGCGATCGATCCCCGGGCGTACGACTTCGAGCATCCCGTCAATAAGCGGCCGAACTACCACTTCGGCCAGTGGGACCCGCACACCATCGACAATCGCGGGCGCTACCGGCGCTTCGTACTGGTGCAAGTGACCCTCGACGCGCTGCTGGAGCGGCTCGACGCAGGTACCGACTTGCCGCGCGAGGAGTTGCTCTTCGAAGCCGGCGCCGCCCTGGCCGGCACGCTGCTCATGGCCTCGGGCGTGACAGGGGGCAGCCCGCAGGCTTACGATTCGTCGGTCACGCTGGCGACGCTCTTGCCACAGATCGCCCGGTACCGCGATCAGTTCTACGAGCGGCTCATTGCGCGGATGACGGGGCCCCACGGCGATCGACTGCGCGCCGAGGCCCAGGCGCTCAAGCAACCCTTTGGCGGCGCCCGCCAGCACCTCAACCAACGGCTCGCGCGACGCCGCGCCGATCAACTGCAGCGGGTGCACCTGGCCCAGATTTACGCCCGTATGGGCTACCCCGAGGCCGCGCTGCGGCAGGCGCGGATCGTGCCGGTCGCTTCGGCCCGGATGCTGTGCGAACTGCACTGCCGGCTGGCCTTGGCGCGGCTGGCCATCGAGCGGCAAGAGCTCGAGCGGGCCGCGGACTATCTCCCCGAGATCGAGGACCTGCTCCACCGAGGTATCGAGTGCGGCGCCCTGGGGGACCCCTGGAATATCCTGGGCTTTCAGGGGCAGTTCAGCATTTTCCAGGCCTTGGAGAACAGCGTCCACGATCACCGGATCGACGATCTCCTCCGTCTGCTGCGGCAAATCTTCGGACTGTACGCGCGCACGCTCAGCGAAGCGGCCGCCGCCGGCCAGGTGGAGCTGGAGCGGACGCTCGCCGAGGGGTTGCGACGCCGTGCCACCTGGTGGGATCAATTCGCCTCGACCGAGGTCGCCAGCGTCGAAGGGGTGTCGGGCCGGGCCGCGCTCGACTCGGCGTTGCACGTTGCCGCGGCCTTATCGGCCTGGCACCGCGGCGGCGCCGCGGCGGGAGACGTCGCCTTTTGGCGCGAGCACGTGCAGGGGCTCGAGAGCCCCAAAGCGTATGCGCTGGTCGTCGACGCGCTGCTCGAGAAGAAGGACCTCGTCGCGGCGATGGCGCTGCTGCTGCACTGGGTCAGCCGGGGCGACGAGGTGCCGCTCGAGTCCGGCGACTACGCCTTCCACCCGCTCGCGCTCCGCTGGATGCGGCAAGTGCAGGAATACTTGCCCGCACAGCCCGGCGAGGCCTGGAAGCTGATCCGCCGCTTCTTCGATCACCTCGAGGTCAACGCCGACGCCTATTGGGATGTGCCCGACTACGAACGCGACGGCCTGGGCATTGCGAGCGGCGGCGGCGAGCGCGGCAGCCGCAAGCCGGGCGAGCGCCGGCCCACGCCCAGCGGCGACTTGACCGATGGCGACGACTTGACAGACAGCGGCGACCTGACGGACAGCGACGACGCCTGGCCCGACAGCGACGAGGCGGAGGATCCCGACGAGTTGTTCGGAGCCGCCTACGAGGACATGAAGTTCCGCGATAGCGCGGCCGACGGGCACGAAGGGGAGATGCTGGAATCGGCGGGCCCCGCGCCCACGCAGTACGAGGCGGATTTCGCCCTGCAGCGCTTCGAGCCGCGGCTGGTCTTCTTGACCACGCTGGCGCGGCTCTGGAAGCTCGCCGCCGCGGGATCGGCGATTGCCCAGGCCAGTAGCGCCGACGAAGTAGCGCCGGCCGATACGCTGCAGGGCTGGCTCGAGCGAGCTGTCGAGAACCAGGCCCGACTCGCCGAACTGCTGGCCGCCGCGCATCGCCAGCCCATTCCGCCGCCGACGGGAAGTCGCGAATCGCTGCTCGAATACGACCGCCGGCGCATGACGCATCAGAACCTGCAGGAGCGGGTGATCAATACGTCCGTCGAAATGGGAGAGGCCTCGCGCTTCTTGCGGGCCGCGGCGCAGGTCTGCCCCGCGCCGGGAAGCCTTCCCCGCTGGGAAGAAGCCACGGTGCCGCTCTTGCGGGCGGTGCTCACCGGCGATGCCGCGGCCGTGGCCGAGCGGTTCGAGGACTGGCTGACCGCGGTGCGCGCCGAGCCGCTGCTGTACATCCCGCTGGCGTCGAAGGGAACGCCTGAGCCGATCGTGGCGGCGCAGAGCCTGCAGCGCACACTGGGGGACCTGCTGACCGCGCTCCCCCGGCTGGGGCTCTTCTTGCAGAGTTGTCGGCTGCTCGAAACCGCCCAGGATATGGAGACCGAGCATCCGGTGGGCAAGGGGGCCGTCACCGAATTCGATCGGCTGTTCCGGATCGGTTTCCGCGCGCAGGTCGAAAGCCTCGTCCGGATCTCAGCGAGCTGGCCTTCCGAGCAAGGCGGCGGACCGGACGAACCGTCGAGCGCGGCCGCCGAACTGATCGAGTGCCTCGAGCCGTTGACCGAGTCGGTGCTGCGGCGGTGGCTCATGCACAGCCGCTCGCTGCGATTGTCGGTGCTGGAAAAAGTGGCCGACGCCGCCCAGTGGAAGAGCCTGGTCGCCTTCATCGAGAAGTACGGCAGCGACCTCTTCACCCAGTCGCTGTTTCACGTGGCGAACCTCCGGGCGATTTTGCATCGCGGCGTCGATCGCTGGCTCGAATCGCTCGAAGCCGACCGGCCCGCCCAGGGAGACTTCGCGCTGCTCGACGATCTCGACCGGGGCATCCCCCGCGCCGAAGCGGTCGCCAAGCTGGAGCTGATCTTCGAGGCCGTGCTCGAGAGCTTCGCCGAGTACCGCGACTACAATAACATCGCGACGCAATCCGACCGGGGCGAGTTGCTGTACATGTTCCTCGACCTGCTCCGGCTCAAGGCCCGCTACGAGCGCGTGGCCTGGAACCTCCGCCCGGTCTTCCTGGCGCACGAGATCCTGGTCCGCAACGGCCGGCTCGAAGCGGCCGAACTCTGGCGCCAGGGGTTCAGCCGAAAGACGACCGACGCCGCCGAGTGGCATCTCAAACGGCTGCAAGAGCTGACCGAGCGCTACGGCCTGAGCCTGCCGACCGTTTCGGATCGGCTGGCGGAGCGGTTCGTCCGGCCGCTGGCCCTGGACCGCATCCGGGCGCTGGTTCGTCCGGCCATCGACGAGGTGCGGCGGGGCGAGCCGCCGCTGACCATGTCCGCGCTGGAGCAAGAAATCCAGGACTTCGCCGAAACTCCCAGCGGCGCCGGGTTCGACGTGCCGGCCTGGCTCCTGGCGCTCGAGTACGAAGTCGAGCAGGCGACATTCCCGGCAACCCAAGCTGGCCCCGAACAATCAGGTCTCTTGCTGCAGCAGATTCAGCTCACGGCGGAAGAATTCCAGCAGCAACTGCGGGCCTGGAAGCCGGCCGGCGACCTGTAGCCCGACGACCTGGCGCGCGCCCTCTGGAGCAACGCCCCCCGATGAATCACCGCGTCGCCTATTGGAATGGTAGCTTCGTCGCCGAGCGCGACGCCCGGCTGTCGATCTACGACACCGGCCTGCTGATGGGGGACATCGCCTTCGAGGTGACGCGCACCGTGCGGCAACGCCCGTTTCGGCTCGCCCAGCACGTCGACCGGCTCTTCCACTCGCTGGAGCAGTTGCGGATCGATCCCCAGCTCACGCCCGACGAGGTCCGCGCGGCCACCCTCGAGACCCTGTCGCGCAACCTACCGACAGCCGGACCGGACGTGGATTGGAACATCATCCATAATGTCTCGCGCGGACCGTCGCCGCAGTTCGCCGAGGCGTTCGCGGCCGACGAGTTCCGGCCGACCGTCGTGATCAGTTGCTATCCCTTAACCGCCAAGGTCGCTGCGCTGGCGCCGAGCTACGAGTCGGGCGTCGAATTCGTCGTGCCAGCGCAGCCGTCGCTCCCCCACAGCCTGCTCGACAGCTCGATCAAGACGCGCAGTCGCCTGCACTACCAGCTCGCCAATCTGCAGGCCGAAAGCCTCCGGCCCGGGAGCACCGCGGCCCTGGTCGATCCCGAGGGCTTTTTGACCGAGGGAACCAGCGGCAATCTTTTCGTTGTCCGCGCGGGACGGCTGGAGACGCCGCTGCCGCGGAATATCCTGCCGGGCGTGACGCGGCACCTGGTGCTCGAACTGGCCGAACGGCTCGCCATTCCCGCCCGCGAGTGCGATCTGACGCCGGCCGAGGCGGCGGCGGCCGAGGAGATGTTCGTCACGTCCACAACGATCGGCATCCTGCATGCGCGATCGCTCAATGGCCGCGCGTTCGGCACTGGCGCCATCGGGCCCGTCACCGCGCGACTGCGCGGCGAACTGCATGCAGACGTGGGGCTCGACTTCGCGGCCCAGGCGCGCGAGTACGCGAGCCGCTTGAGGCGATGAGCGCGTGCGCCGTCGATCAACGGGCCACGGGGCCGGCTATTCCTCGATGATCACTTCGCGGCGCGGAGCGCGCGAGCGACGTCGCAGGTAGGTGGTGCGACGCACCTGCCCCTCGGTGAAGTAGTAGCCCGCCAGCAGGCGGTAGAAGCCCAGCAGCACGAAAGCGCCGGCGGTGCCGAGCAGAAAGCCGGCGGGCGTGAGGGGCGAGACGCGATGCCCTTCCCAGGCATAGGCGAGCAAACCCGAGCCGAGGACACTGCCGCCGATTCCCATGGCGAGCGTGGCGATCGCGCCGCCGGGATCGCGTCCCGGCATGATGGCCTTAGCCAAGAGGCCGACCAGCGTGCCATAGCCGACCCACATCAACATGTGTTCGGCGAGTTGCTGCGTGGATTGCGAAAGGTTGACGTCCATCTAATCCTGCTCGCGGCCATCCGCGTCGGGACCGGTCGGTAAGGCGCTCCCAGGGTTGCCGCAGCCGGTTCGGCAGATGCTCTGGCGGTGCTGCTAGCTCGGGCCGAGGGGAGGTCCCATCGGGGATGCCAGGGGGCCCCCCATCGGTGCTCCCATCGGAGGCCCCATCGCGGCGGGCGACCGCACCGGCACGCGCGACTGGCGATTCTCGAGGCGCCGCGCCTCTTCGGCCTCGGCCCGCATCGCCGCGGCTTCCTGCGGCAGCTTGAACTCGGGCCCCGCGGGGAAATATTGAATGTCATCATCCAGGTAGTAAGGGCTGGGCAGCGTCTGCCCCCCCACGTCGACCTGGCAACCGGTCAAGGCGCCCAACGTCAAGCAACTCGCCAGACCGAGCGCGACTCGCCAACCCTGGAATTGCGAAACGCTCGACGCCATGCTGCACCTCGCTGCAAATGACCGCAGGGGTCTTGTCCGCTCCACTTGGCCCGCGCTGCTCCCCGCCAGAGGGGGAGACGCAGCGGGTCATTGTTGCCGGCCGAATAACCGGCAAAATGGTTACAGTCGTTATCGTCCCTCCGCCGGGGCAATCTTTGGCGTGAATCGGAGAATCCACCTTAAGGTTTCCGTAGTTTGACCAGCACTCCCCGCTGACGCTCGACCGGCGCAGCATTTCAGCCCAGGAGTTTCCCCCCCCCATGCACCTCGCACCCCGTCTTGGAGTTCACCGCCGATGGGCGGCATTGCTAGCGTTCGGCTCGCTGCTTGCCAGCGGCGCGGAGTTCGCCGCGGCGCGCGCCGACGAAGTATCGCCGCGCGAGCGGGTCGATCGGCTGGTGCAGCCCCTGCTCGAAGGAGCCCTGGTCGAAGGGCTCGTCGTGGGGTTGATCCAACCCTCCTCGGCGCCCGACCGCGTGGTCGACGACACGGGGACGGCGATCTACGGGTATGGGCGCAGCGGTGCCAGCGGGGCGGCGGCCGAGTCCTCGCCGACAGCCGATACGCTGTTTGAGATCGGTTCGATCAGCAAGCCGTTCACGGCGCTGCTGCTGGCCAAAATGGTCGAGCGGGGCGAGGTGCAGCTCGACGAGCCGGTCGCGCGGCTGCTGCCAGAGACCGTCAAGATCCCGAGCCGCGCCGGGCGTGAGATCACGCTTGTCGATCTCGCCACCCATACGTCCGGCCTGCCGCGGATGCCCAAGAACTTCGCCCCCGCACAGGCCTCCGATCCCTATGCGGATTACTCGGCCGACAAGCTCTTCGAGTTTCTCTCGTCGTACGAACTGCGCCGCGCGCCGGGCGAGGAATCGATCTATAGCAATCTGGGGATGGGCCTATTGGGCGAAGCTCTCGCGCGGCGCGCCAAGCTCGACTACGAGACGCTGCTGCGCGAGCGCATCCTGGGCCCACTTGGCATGGCGGCGACGCGGTTGAAGCTCGATGACGCCGCGCGAGCGCAGCTGGCCGCCGGACACGACGCCGACGGCACGCTGCTGCCGGCCTGGGAGTTCCAGGCCCTGGCCGGTGCCGGCGGAATCCGCTCGAACGCCCGCGACATGGTGAAGTTCCTGCAGGCGAATCTCTACCTCCCGGCCGGTAGCGACACGCCCGGCGCTCCCGCACAGCGGGCGGATATTCCCGAGACGCTGCGCCGCGCGTTAGCGCTCAGCCAGCAGCCGCGGCATCCCATCAAAACGCCTCCCGGAGAAATCGCCCTGGCCTGGATGACCAACGGGGCGGGGCATCCCACCTGGCATAACGGCCAGACCGGCGGCTACCACAGCTTTGCCGCTTTCGATCGCGCACGGGGAACCGGCGTGGTGGTGCTCGCCAATTCAGCGGTCGGCGCCGTCGATGATCTGGGCAACCGCCTGCTGCGGCTCCTGGCGGGCGACCATCCCGAGCCGCCGGCCGTGCGGCGGGTGGCCGCGCTTGGCGAACAGCAACTCGCGCCACTGGTCGGCGTCTACGCGCTGGACCTCGGAGTCGGAAGGAAGTCTCCGCTGACGATCACGCTCGAAAAGGGCCGGCTCTGGGCGCAATTGCCGCTGCAGCCCAAGCTGGGGATCTACCCCTCCAGTCCGACCGAGTTCTTCTACAAGGTCGTCGACGCGCAACTGCAATTCACGGCCAATGCCGCCGGAGTCTTCGATCAGGTACTGCTCCGGCAAGACGGCCGCGAGTACCCCGGCCAGCGTCAGGCCCCGCCAGAAAAGAAGTAACTCGCCGGGGCGACCTCGCGGAGGCGCGACCGCTACTTGTTCGAGAAGACGCGGGTGCTTTCTTCCTTCGTCAGCGGCGACTCCATGTCGTCGGTCATAAGCTGCATCTGCACGCGCATTTCGCCGGCGCGCTGCGCCTTGACCTTGATCTGGAAGGTCGTGTCGGCCTTGGGCGCGAGTCGCTCGATCGGGTCGAAGACAACGCGCTGGCCGTCGATCTGGTGGCGAGTCGGTCCCTGGGCGTCGAGCGGCTCGAGTCCTTCCGGCAACAGGGCCACGACGCGAACATTCGAGGCGCTCTTGGTTCCCTGATTGACGACGCGAACCTCGTAACTGGTCGCGCCCCCTTCTTCGACCGGGTCCTCGACATCGACCACTTCGAACATCGTGCTGGCGATGCCTTCGACCGACACCGCTTGCTGCTTCTCGAAACTCGCCAAGGGCTGTCCGAGAGCGCGGATCGCCAGCTGGTGCTCACCCTCGGCGACGGGATTGAGCGTCAGCTCGACCGCTCCCGACTGCCCGGCGGGCAATTCCTCGAGACTCCATCGGACCGTGCGCGTGCGTGGCTCGTACTGGCCGTAGTGCGTCGCTTCGAGGAACTCGAGCCCCGGCGGCAACTCGACTTGAATCTCAACGCCCCGTGCCGCGGCCGTGCCATGGTTGGCGATCGCCAACGTGAACTTGGCTGGACGCTCCAGGTAGCGCCGCATCCCGCCGCCAAGCTCGACCGTCAGATCGGGCGCGACCACTTCGATCTCGCTGCGATTCTCGGCCCGGGCTTCGCCTTCGCCGATCGCCGAAATCACGTTCAGGTACCGGCCCGCCTTGGCTGCGGTGAGCGTCAGTTGAACTTTATGGCTCTCGCCCGGACGGAGATCGGCCACGCCGCGCTCCAGTTCGCTGCCCGAGGGGTGGCTCAAGCCCTCGGGAATACGGTCGCCCAAGACAATGCCGCGGGCGACCCCCGTGCCGGTATTGGTGAGGTGTACGACATAGGTGGCGTCGGCGCCGATCATGACCTGCTGCGGCCCTTCGACCTTCAGCGACAAGACGGGGCGCGTGACGACGGCCTTGGCCGAGGCTTCGGCCGCGTAGTGCACCGTGGCGACGCTGCCCAGCTCGCCTTCGACCAACGGCAGCACCTCCATCGTTACGTTGGTTTCTTCTCCCGGCTTGAGCTCGGCGATCGCCCAGCGCACGGCGCCTCGTGCGTCGAGGTCGGCCTGAGGGCGGGTGGCAACCAACCGTGTCCCCTGCGGCACGGCATCGACGATCTCCAGGCGGCGTGCCACGGCCGAGCCCGCGTTGCGAAGCTTGATCGCGATCTCAGCCGGCTTGCCGACTTGCGCATCGGCGGGAAAGTGCTTTTCCAACTCGAGCGCGTGCTGTTGCGGTCCTTCGAGTTCCCGGGTGCCGGGACGTCCCGAACCCTCGACGCCGCCGGACGAACCGGCCGGATCCTCGGCGGCTGCGTCGGCCAACGGAACGCCGTCGGCCTCGGGATCCTCGACGGGCACTGCGGCCCCCAAGGTGCGAGGCGAGACTTGCTCGCCCTCGAGACCGTCCTCGTCGGCCGGCACGGCAGTGCGGCGGCTCGAAACCGGGTCCCGCATCGCAGCCGGAGCATATCCGGGCTGGTTCTGCGGGACGGCATCCGTGGAATCTTCTCCCAAGGGCTCGATCCTCGTCGGCTCGATCTCGGCGTCCGGCGCTTCAGCTACTGGCTCCTCCACGTCGGCTGCGAGCGGCGCCTCCCCCTCGTCCACTTCGGTCTCCGGCGGCAACTGGCCGGGCTCGTTGTAACGCGTCGCCGCAACGGCGGGCGGTGCCGCTTGTAGCCCGCGACCCCCCAGCGGAGCGACGTGATCGTCGGGCTCGAACTGGCCCGGCTCGTCGCGGGGCGCCGGATCGTCGAACGACTGGCCGCGCGTGGTGGCCGGTGACTCGGAATCGCTCTCGGGGCGCTCCGTATAGGCGAGGCTGGGATCTTCGGCTTCGAGTGCCACCGGCACGCGCTCGGCGTACCGGGCGCCGGCCGCGGCCGTGTCGCGTGCAAACGGGTCGGCGTCGCCGCTACTGTCGGTTTCGCCATTGGCCGACATCTCGGCCAGCAACTTCGAAGCATTGGCCAGCCCGTCGGCTTGCTGCTTCGATTCAGCAGCAGCCCGGGCGCGGAGAAAACGTTGTGCCTGCGTGACTCCGCCGATACCAACCCCCACGACGGCGGTCAGGGCGGCAATACGAATCGCGACGCGTTTCATGGCACGCTCTCTCCAACCAGCAGGCTCGGTTCACAGCCAAGAGCGCCGCGGCGCGCAGCCCGGCGCGGAATGACAGAATTGCGGCGGGGCT
>JAEUIK010000746.1 GCA_016793185.1 Planctomycetaceae bacterium
CGGGTTTCGTGGGAACAGTTGGGCGGAGAATCTTCCATGTCGGCATGGGTCATCTTGGCACTGGCGGCCAGTGCGATCGGGGGGGAGGTCACCGCGATCGCGAGGGCTCCCGGCGATGCCCCGGCGGCAACGGCGCCCGTCGCCGCCGCCGCCGCGCTGCCGGCCGAGCGGCACTCAGAGCAAGCGGGCTGGTGGATCGTCGAAACCGCGAACTTTCGGGTCTGCTCGCGGGCGAGCTCCGCCGAGTCGGCAAGAATCGCGCGCCACTGCGAAGCTCTGCGTCACAGCATCCGCGATCTCTGGCTGCCGGGAGTCGTCGACTCGAGCTGGACGCCCCGCTGCGACGTCATCGCACATTCGACCGAAGCGGGCTATCTGCGCGCTGTGGGGCGCGGGGCAGCCCACACCGCGGGTAGCGCTTTGGTCGAGTTCTCCGGCACGGCTGTGGCCGTGCGCCGCGTCGATCTCAAGCACGCCGCGCCCGAAGCGCTCGAATCGGCGCTGGCCCACGAGCTCACGCACGTCGTGCTGGCCGACCGGTTCCGCGACAGGCCGTTGCCGCGGTGGGCCGACGAAGGAATGGCCGTCTTGGCCGATAGCCTGGCGAAACAGCGCTTGCATTGGCGCGACCTGCAACAAGGGCTGCGTTCGCGGTCGACGCTGCGGTTGGCAGAGATCGTCTCCCTGGCCGACTACCCTGCCCCGCAACGGATGGGAGTTTTTTATGGGCAGAGCGTCTCGATCGTCAGCTACCTGTTGACGTGCGGCCAGCGCGGTCAGTTCGTCGAGTTCGTCGACGCCGCACTTAGCCGCGGCTACGACCAGGCGCTCCGCGACGTGTACCAGATCGACGGGCTGAGCGAGCTCGAGCGGCGTTGGCTGGCAAGCGTGACCTCGGGCCCCGCCCGGTTCGTGAGTCGCACGCCGGCCGACTTCCCGGTGATTGAATCGTTGCGCACGTCGACGCGCACGGGCACCTGAGGCCGACAAGGGGATCGGCCGAACGTCGCCAGCCGCGCCGGGCTTCCTTCCCCTCCAGCGAAAAACCCCGCGCCGCTCGAAGGGGAGCGACGCGGGGTTGTTACTTTGACGATCACGAACAACGAAGTTCGGCGACCGGGGCGAGCGAAGCGTCAACCCTCGGAATGAGGGAGGGACGAAACGCTAGTCTTCATCCTCTTCGTCCTCGTCTTCTTCATCCTCATCTTCGTCTTCGTCGTCCCAGTCGTCGTCGTCTTCGTCCTCGTCTTCCCAGTCGTCATCTTCGTCGTCGAAGTCTTCGTCTTCCTCTTCGTCCTCTTCTTCATCTTCATCTTCGTCGTCGTCGACTTCTTCCCACTCGCTGTCCTCGAGATCGTCCTCTTCCTCGTCTTCGTCCTCGTCTTCGTCCTCGTCCTCGTCCTCATCTTCGTCGTCGAAGTCGTCATCGTCGTCCGAAGCGCGCACGTAGCTGGCGGAGGCAAGGTCCCCGAGCGATGAAAAAGGGGACAGAATGCCCGTCCCGCCCAGGCTATTGCTGAGCGTTGGCAATTCAACTTCGACTGTCGTCTTCACGTCAGACTCCTCTTGGCGAACAGCAGTGGATAATAAACCCGAATTGGCTGGTGGCGCGTGGGCCGCGACGTTGGCTTCGAGCGCGGCGGCACGCAGTTGTTGGGCGCGCGGCAATTCGTCGATATGCCGCAGGCCGAACAACTGCAAAAACCGTTTGGTGGTTCCAAATAAATACGGCCGACCCAGTTCCTGGCTACGCCCGACAATACGAACTAGGTCGCGTTCCATCAACTGCCGGAGCATCTCGCCGCACTGAACTCCGCGGATCGCTTCGACGGCCGCCCGCAGCACTGGCTGCCGGTAGGCAACGATGGCCAGGGTCTCCAGCGCCGGGGGGGAAAGGCGTAGCTCCAGGTGCGCGGGATGCACCTGACGCAGCCAGGAGCCAAATTGGGGACGCGTCAGCAAGCGAAATCCACCGGCCACCTCCTCAACCCGAAATGCGCACCCTTCGCGGTCATAGTACTCGTTCAATCGGCGGGTTAATGTACGCGCTTCGGTCCCGTCCGCCAAGTTGGCAATTTGTCCCAGGCGACGGCTCGAAAGGGGCTCTTTGGCGACAAACAGGGCCGCCTCGAGCCGGGCCAGTCGAGCATCGCGGAGCGACGCACCCCCACGGGCGTTGGCCCGGGGCTGTTGATCGTAACCGGCTCGACTCCCCCCGCCTACGCCCCCATTCCAGGGCCGCACACTCACCGTCGCCAACGGATGACGATAGCGCAGGGCGACGCTCGATCGTGTCGCCAGATCGGCGGTTCGGGTCGCTGGGAAGGTCCGCATCAGTAAGTTACCGTCAGGTCAGCCTCCCGCCCAACCTACGCAAGGGATGGGGAAACTGGCAAGCCCTGATCTGGCCTGGGGATGCGATCCCGGCGCGAGGAGCGGCGCCGGCGCACTCCTGTCCGCGGCGCTGTGGACCGCCGGTGTCGAGTCTAGAAGCTCCGCCCCGACTGCCAGGACTCGATCTGACCGAGGACCAGGCGCATAGCGGTAAGGGGATCGGCGTCGATGGCCTCGAAATTTCGATAGTAGCGGGTGTTGCCCGCCACCGCCGCCTTGCAATGGAAGCGGTACTCGAGCCGCTCGGCGCCCCAGGTCTCGAGCAGCGAGTAGGTTACCCCTCGCCGTCGAAGTTCGTCTTGAAGGCGAGCCATGGCCTGGGAAGTGGCGGCCTGCGCCTGCTCGGCGGCCGCTCCCGCAAAACGGGGGGCGTCGCCCGGCTGAACACCGTCGCGCAGGGAGGTGGGCTGCATGCCCCGCGGGACCACGCGCCCCCCAGCCCCCTCGGTCGCGCGACGCTCGGCAAAGCTGGTCAATGCCGCCTCGCCCGGTGCAGCGTTCGAGGGACCTTGTCCGACGGGAATCAAGCGCGGCTGCTCGTGTCGTGGCAACGGTCCGGCCAAGGAAGGCCGACCCGCCGCGGTGGTCGACGCCGGCAGGCCCGTCGTCGGAAGCCCGATCCCCTGCTGCCGCGGGACGCTCTGGTTCGAAGTGGGTGCCGTTTGCGCAAAGTCCAGCGGACCCCGCGTCGCCGACGGCTCGAATCTGGGCGCCTCACCCACGTCACCCCATCCGCCGGCGGACGCATGGACGCCGACCTCCGGCTTGGGGGGGCGCACGCTCGCTAACAGCGAATCGACCGTGGTCGGAAACGATGGCCAGAACAGGGCCGCGGCCGGAACCGCCACCAGGGAGCCAAGCATCACCGAGGCTCGACAGGCCACGAGGGTCGAAGATGGCATGGGCAGCGCTACTCCCTGCGATCCACCCGCGCGGCCAACGCTGGCCGTGGGGGCGTCACCTCGCCTAGACTTCCCTGTCTTCGGCACTGAGGGGCGGGATCATAGCGACGCCTTTTTTCGCCCGCAAGGGCAATGAATTCGGCCGCGCAAGCGGAGCCGACCGGGGTCTCCTGCCAGCCTCAGCGGGGAGGCCGGAAGTCTCCCTCACGCAGCCGCCGGGCGTTCCTATAATGGATTTCGCCCTCACGCGCGCTTGCCAGCACTTTTTCCCCCGGATTGGCCGCTGTGCCCGCGATCTACCTCGACCACAACGCGACAACTCCGCTCGATCCTCGCGTTGCCGAGGCAATGTGGGAATGCGAGCGCCAGTTCCCCGCCAATCCCTCGAGCCAGCATGCGGCCGGGCGCCGAGCGCGCGCGGCTCTCGAAGACGCGACCGAGGCCATCGCGGCCCTGCTGGGCGTTCCGCTGGGGGGGGCGCGTCCGGCTCGGCTCGTCTTCACCAGCGGCGGCACCGAAGCGAACAACCTGGCAATCCTGGGGCTCTGCGCTTCTCCAAGCGACCGCCTCGTGGTGGCCGGAGTCGAGCACTCCAGTCTGCTCGGACCCGCCCGCGAGCTCGTCCGCCGCGGCAACCCCGTCGACACCTTGCGTGTTGACCGTGATGGCCGGATCGACCTGGAGCATCTCGCAGCGTTGCTCGAGCGTCCCGTTCGGCTCGTGAGCATTCAGACGGCCAACCACGAGACGGGCGTGCTGCAACCGTTGGCCGAGGCGGCCGCGCTAGCCGCCGCCCATGGCGCCTTGTTGCACACCGACGCGGTGCAGGCGGTCGGCAAAATCCCTGTGGATTTTGCCGCGCTGGGGGTCTCAGCCTTGAGCGCCGCGGCGCACAAGTTCCGGGGACCGCGCGGCATTGGCCTGCTCGCGCTGGCACACGGGATTGAGCCCCGCCCCCAGGCGTTTGGAGGATTTCAGCATCACGGGCTCCGGCCCGGGACCGAACCACTGGCGCTCGTCGTCGGGATGCGGGTCGCCTTGGAATTGTGGCGGGCCGCGCAGGTCGCGCTCCAGGCGACGATGACCGAACTGCGCGACCGCCTGGAAGCGGAGTTGAAAACCTATCCGGGCGCGGTGGTCCATGCGTGCCGAGCCCCTCGTCTGCCGCAAACGTCGGCCGTCTCGTTTCCGGGTCTTGACCGGCAGTCGTTGCTGATGGCGCTCGATCTGGCCGGAGTCGCCTGCTCGACGGGTTCGGCCTGTGCGAGCGGGTCGTCGGAGCCCTCGCCCGTCCTCCAGGCGATGGGCTGCGACCCCCCCCTGATCGTGAGCGCCTTGCGGTTCAGTCTGGGCTCGGCGACGACGGCTGCGGAAGTGGCCGAGGCGGCCCGCAGGATCCTCAAGACTTGCAACGATTTACGCGAGCGCCAGAACCGCGGAAAAAACCCGCTGGCGTCTCGTACTGGGGGGGGAAATTCGCTATAATCCGGGCTCGTTTTTCGGGCCCCGATTTCTCTCCATTTTCACCCCCACGACCAGGACGGAGCCGACGTGACGCACGGCGTGTTTTCGCTTCCGCTCCCGGGGGATCGTGCGGCCCACTCCGCCGGAGATCCGCGCGGCGATCTGCCGCCGGGGATCAGTCGCGGGCGGCCACTGGGCGAGTTCATTTCGGGCCCTGAAAACGAGGAGGCCGTCGCCGCCCTCTGCCTCTTGCTCGCGCGGTTGGCCGACGAGAGGCCGCTGCCGTTTCAACCACTGGTGCTCTATGGGCCCGCGGGAACCGGCAAGTCGCATCTGGCGGGCGGCCTGGCTTGTGAACTCCGCCGCCGCGCGCCGCAGGCGCGGATCGTACACGTCTTCGCCGCCGATTTTGCCCGCGAGTTGAATGCGGCGATCGATGTACGGTCGGTTGCCGAGTGGCAGCAGCGACAGCGTGAAGCGCGGCTGTTGATTCTCGAAGATCTCGAGCATCTGGCTGGCAAGGCCCTCGCCCAGGAAGAACTCTGCCGCACGCTCGACAGTCTGTCGCGGAGCGGCGCGCTGGTGGTGCTGACTTCCCCCGTGGCGCCGGCCGACCTCGCGCAGTTCTCCGCGGCGCTGCGGAGCCGGTTGCTGGGAGGATTGGCATTAGGGTTGAAGATTCCCGGAACGGCGGCCCGGTCGGAGATTCTGCGGCGCCTGGCCGCGACGCGCAATCTGGCTGCCACGGACGAGGCGACCGCCACGTTGGCCGAAGGGTTGACCGCGAGCGTGCGCGAGTTGGCCGGCGCGCTGGCTTACCTGGAAATCGCGGCGCGGCAGCGCGACGGGCGCGAAGATTCGGACATGCTCGCAGCTCCGGAGGCGACGGGCACGACGCCCACGGCGATCGGGAACGACCTGGCCGCCGCCTACCTGGCGATGCGCAGCACGCGCCGCGCTCCGAGCTTGCACGTGATTGCCGTCCGCACAGCCAAGTACTACTCGCTCAAGCTGACGGACTTGCGCGGCCCGGCGCGGCACCGGCAGGTCGCGCTAGCCCGCAGCGTGGCCATCTACCTGGCCCGACAATTGACGACGCAGAGTTTGGAACGGATTGGCAAGTACTTTGGGGGACGAGATCACACAACGGTGCTGCACGCCTCGCGGCGCATCGCCCAGCTGGTCGAGGTGGATACTGAACCGCGCCGCGCGGTCGAACACCTGCGCGAGTTGCTGGCCGCCTAGGCTGGCTCCGGGGAGTGCGCGCCGCGGCGCGGCGTTTGAACACCCGCTTGTGCAAAACCTGACGAGATGGAGTCCGACACCGAGGCAAAGAACGCCAAGCCGACACGCGCGAGAGGGAATCATCGACCACCCCCTCGATCCAGTGCCAATCACGACAACTGACAGACAAACCGCGAACAGGTTTTGCACTCGCCCGCCAGGGGACGATTGATCGAGAAAAACGCCTGCTGAGCCGTCGCCAACCGCGAGTTGCCGACACTTGCAGCCGAGCTAACTACTGATACTGACAATCAAAGATCTTTGAGTAATTGGATGACAGATCGCCAGTGAGCGGAAAGGTGATGGACGCATGAAGGTAACTTGCGAGCGCGACAAACTCTGGGGGGCTTTCCAGACCGCCAGTGCCGTTGCGCCCTCCCGCAGCCCCAAGGCAATCCTGCAGAACGTCAAGCTGGAAGTCAGCGAGCAGGCGGCAACGCTCGTGGCCACCGACCTCGAAGTGGGGGTCCGGATCGACGTGCCCGGCATTCAAGTGCAGGTCGCCGGCAGCGCGGTTCTCCCCACGGCACGGTTTGGTTCGATCTTGCGCGAGAGCAACGTCGCCACGCTCTCGATCGAGACGGATGGGCAAGGGACCGTCGTCCGCGGAGAGCGGCTCGAGTTCCGCCTGCCGAGCGAGAACCCCGACGAGTTCCCGGCCGTGATGGGTTTCGAGGAATCGGCCTACCACGAGCTGCCCGCCCGCTTGTTGCGCGAGATGATTCGCCGCACGGTGTTCGCGACCGATAACGAGAGCACACGGTACGCCCTGGGAGGGGTGCTCTTGGAAATGGCCGACGACAAGCTGACTGCGGTCGGCACCGACGGACGCCGGTTGGCGATGATGCAGGGCCCCGCCCAAGCGGTGGGAGGGCACAAGCCCGGTGACGGCTCGACGATCGTCCCGACGAAGGCCATGCACCTGATCGAGCGGGCGTTGGCCGAAAGCGACGCCGAGATTCGCCTGGCCGCACGGGGGAACTTCGTGCTCGTCAAGAGCGAGCGGACGACGATCTAC
>JAEUIK010000760.1 GCA_016793185.1 Planctomycetaceae bacterium
GACTTGGGTCTATTTAAGTACATGGTGTTTGATGAGAACTACAATCAGATTTATGAAGCGGGTCCCTTTGAGTGGGATTGGGACGAAGCCAAGGACGCGTTCTACACCGGGCCAACAACTGCAGAGAGAGCTGCAATCAGAGCCGTGCCAGGGTTTAAGCGGTTCGTACTTGCGGGTGGTTGGTTTAACGATGGCTTTGACGTGGGATATGGGAATAACGCGGACTGGGATCTAACAACCGGTTTATACTGGACACACGAATATCTGTTTCAGAGCGGATATGATTATATTTATTCCGTCACTCCAAGTGTTCCTGGCCCAAGCGAAGTCGCCCCTCACTTTAAGGTGGCCTCGGAGGGATCGGTCGTCGATGTTCTAGTAGTCCGGAGTATGAGTGGGTTCACATCGTCAGTGGACTACACCACGGTCACTGGTACTGCAGGAGCTGATGACTTTACGCCCGTAAGCGGCACATTGACTTTTGCGCCGAATCAAACCGTAGCGCATGTGTATATACCGATAACCGACGATGCCGTCGGCGAGCAAGATGAGTTCTTTGAATTGGTGCTGTCTAATCCGAGCGGCACCGGAGGTGGAGTTTCGCTCAACAACGGAATCCTCCAAATTAAAATAGAAAAAAGCGATTTCGGCGATCGCCGTGCGCCGAAAGTAATTCCTCCACCGCCAGAAGCTCCTCCTGTGGGAGTGCCGGCAAGTTCCAGTCAAAATTTCGATATCCAGTTTGACGAGGCGGTAATCAACGTCGATTCGTCGGATCTAGAGTTGAGTGGCTCCGGCGCCACGTCCGCGTCGGTGGGAACTCCGATCGACCTCGGCAATAATAAATGGCGATTTCCAATCACGGGACTAACCACCGGCACTGTCAACGTGAAGCTAGCCCCTGACCGCTGGTCGATTACGGACTCTTCTCTCAATCCCGTAGCGTCGCAAGAGTGGTCCTTTACCGTGGATCTGACCCCGCCGACCGTGACTGCGGTCACCATTGCCTCCTCCATCGGCACGCACGCACCCTACGTTGTGCCCACGGGGGACGGCGAATCTCAGTTACGGACGGTGCCGGTGGGCTGGGCGAATCGAATCGTCGTCACCTTCAGTGAGCAAGTGATCGTCGGCGAGGACGACTTCGTTGCGGTCGGGATCTCCCCCTCCGGATCCTGGACCATTTTGACGGTCGACCAGCTCAGCGCGACTGTTTTGCCCGGCGGCCAGACCGAGGCGACATGGACGCTCAGTGCGCCCATCAGCGCCGGGCGAGTCTTCTTTGGGTTAACCTCCTCCGAGACGAACATCCGCGATCTGTCCGAGAACACGCTAGATGGCGATTGGGATGACCCGCTCGACTTCAGTGACACTTCCAGCAGTACGATGCCATCGGGTGACGGATTTGCCGGCGGCGACTTCATCTTCTCGTTTACGATTCTGCCGGGAGACGCCAATCGGGATAATCTTGTGGATGGAGCAGACTACTCGATTTGGGCGGACAACTGGCTACACCAGCCCGCAACCTTTACGCAGGCTGATTTCAGCGGCGATGGCATGGTCGACGGGGCGGATTACGTCCTTTGGGCTGATAACTTTCTGGCCGATCTGACGCAGATGGGGTTTGGTCTGGCACGCATGGCAAGTGGTGCCGACGAGACCGCGTGGCGGCGGGCCAGGGCACGGGAGTTTGTCCTACAACTCTACTGGTCGGGAGCTCGCAACTGGCGCATCGACGCCGCTAAGTTTGGCATTCCCGTGCCGTTTTCAGGAACCAAGGCCGACGTCACGGATCTAGACCTTGCACTGGCCGGGTTTCTCGATGATCTTGAGAACTACGAGTTCGCGGCGACTTTCTCCTGAGAACTCGGCGCCAGGTATCGCGCCACTCCCACGTCGAAGAGCTGGGCATGTCGCTCCAACAACCTGACCCTTCGCGGCAGTCCGACCAACTCGGCTTGTCGGCCTTTCGCGAGCCGCCCGAGGATGACGGGCTTTCGCTCGAGAAGCTCAGCGCGGCGTTCGCCAACGTCGCGGGGCGGCACGACCCCTACGCGCCCGTCGCCGAGCAGGGAATCACCCCCGCTCTGGAAATCGCCCAGGAGGCGGCCGTCGAGCAATCCGGGGGAACCGCGGCTTGCGACGTCACACCGCGAACGATCCTCGAGGCGATGCTCTTTGTCGGCAATCCGCAGAACGAGCCGATCACCGCCGAGCGGGTCGCGGCGCTGATGCGCGGCGTGCGCCCGGCCGAGATCGAAGAGCTTGTCGTCGAGCTGAACCAGCATTACGCGGCCAATGGCTGCCCGTACACGATCGCCAGCGTGGGAGCCGGCTACCGGCTGGAGCTACGGCCGGAGTTCGGCCCCGTCCACGAGAAACTGCTGGGGCAAGGCCGTGCGGTGAGTTTGACACCCGGCGCGCTCGAAGTTTTGTCGCTCGTCGCCTACAACGAGCCGCAGACGGCCGAGGAGATCACGACCGCCCGCGGAGGGCGCCCCAGCGGCGCGGTTTTGTCGCAACTGGTGAGGCGCGGCCTGCTGCGGATCGAACAAACCAACGTCGCCGGCACTCGAACCCGCAGCTACTACACGACCCCGCGCTTCCTGAAGCTCTTCAAGCTCGAGAGCCTGGACGATCTGCCGCGCGGGGAAGACTTGGAGAAGAGGTGACGGGCGAATTCGATTCAGGGAGGAGCTAACCAACAAGGAGAAGCAGATTGATCATTGGTAATTGTTCATTGGTCGTTGGTCATTGACGGAATTCCAATGACCAATTCTTCTCCTTAGTGTCTTCGTGACTTTGTGGTTACCCTCTCGCATTCGTCACTTCAACTCTTCCTGCAGCCGCCGCACGATCGTTTCGACGTCGGCCGGATCGAGACCGATCGGGTCGATTCCGAGCACGCCCGCATGCGCCTCGCCGGGCATCAGGTAAATCGGCGGATCGCCCGCTTCGAGCCTCTTCAGCAGCTCTATCGCGTCAGCCGGAGGATCAACCAGCTCGATGCGCAAACGGGACCAGCGGCCCGGTTCTTCGATCTTCGTCGTTCGACAAGCCGAGATTTGCTGCAACCGTTCTGCCAGTTGGTCAACCAGTGCATCGAGTCGAGCCAGCTCGGCTGACTCGTCGCGCGCGCAAAACCGCTCGAGCGCAGTCCACAGCCCGACGAGCTCTTCCTTCCCCACCTTGAAGCCGCGGCCAATGCCGTGATTCGGCACGCCACGGGCGACGAGTGCGGGATCGATCAGCCGCGAGGGGGGATTCCAGAGTTCCGGCAGAAAATCGACGTCCCACATTTGCAGCGCTGCCGAGGCGACGAGGTGGCGTCGTCCACAGAGGATGCCCGTCGACTGCGGCCCGGCGATTCCCTTGCCGCCGCTGAAAACCACCAGGTCGGCGCCCGCCGCGATGAAACGCGAAAGATTCTCGCGGGGCGGGAGCGCGGCGGCCGCATCGACGATGACCGGCAGACGATGCCGCCGGGCGACCTCGATCACCGGCTCGAGCTCGAGCGGCGAGAAGCCGACGCTGAATGCCACGGCGATCGTCTGCGGACCGATCGCGGCTTCGATCTCCCAGGGCTGGGGATCGCGCGTCCGCTCGGCAACGCCCACGTCGATCAGCGTGGCGCCGGCCGCGCGCAAGGCGTGATCGTAACCGTGCCGCTGCGAGCGGGCGACAATAATTTCGTTCGGCAGCGAGCGGGTGTCGGGGAGCCGGTCCATCCGCTCGAAACGGTCGCCGGCCAGGCAGGCGGCCGCCGCCAGGGTGAGGCCCGCGGCGGCGCCAGTCGTCACCAGGGCCGCTTCGGCCCCCGTGAGTGCGGCGATCCGTCGGCCGACCGCGGCGTGCAGCTCGTCGAGGCGGACAAAGCTCTCGGCGGCGGCGGCCATCGCGGCGAGCACTTCGGGGGCCATGCGCGAGCCCCCGAGGCGGGTCACCGTGCCCGCCCCGTTGACGAGCGGCTTGACTCCAAGTTGGCGATAGACATTTGCCATGGAAGGCGTGGCGGGGATGGAGCGGGCCGCCGGCGCCGACAGGGGCCGACCGGGAGCCGCCGGCTGATTCTGCTCGGCGCCCCGGGGGGAAGCAAGGGGCGGCGACGCGGCTGCGGTGGTTCCGAGCGAGCCCGATGGGACCGGCGAACTGCCGTTCATCGACCCGGGAGGGGGGAAACTCCCCCGGCAACGGGGCGGCGCGCGATGATTTTGGGCCCGTTAAAACGAACCTGCGGATTTCGAGGTATGATTGCTGGCTGCGCGGCTCTTGCCGCGCGGGGCTGAGGCTCGACCACTCGCAGCCCCGGGGGGGCGACGTTGGTTGCGTCCCCCCCGGCCGGGCACTATGTTGAGGCAGGCATTTTCCGGGCAGAAGCGCACGATTCGGGGGAACGCGGTGGTCCGATTCAGGGGGGCCTGCCGCGACTCGATCGCCGTTTCCGGTGAGCTGGACCTCAGCACGACGATGGGGAGCCGTGAGGGCTAGGAAGGCCGCTTGGGCCACGAGGGCCGCGATCCGCAGGCGACGCGGCCGTGGGGCCGCCTATCGTTCAGTGGCAACGTTTTGATTCCAAGTAGAAAGGTTTCACACATGCAGTTGCTTCGCTCCAATTTGCGATCCGCCACCTGGCTGGCTCTGGCCGTGGCCGTGGTCGCCGCCGATGCCGCGCAGGCCGCGCCGCTCAAGTGGAAGTTCAAGCAGGGCGACAAGATGGATTACGCCCTCCGCCAGAAGGCCGACATCCTGATCGATGCCAACGGCGTCGAGTTCGACATCAAGGTCGCGCAGACCATGGACCTGAAGTGGGACGTCAAGGCCGTGGCCGCCGACGGCACTGTCGAGCTGACCCAAAAGGTCGATCGCGTCCAGCTCAAGATGAGCACCCCGTTCACGGGCGAGTTCGTCTACGATTCGAAGGACGAAGCCAACGCTCCCACCGGCGAGATCTGGGAACGGATGGGGGGTCCGATCAAGGCCCTCGTCGGCGGTGAATTCACCGTCAAACTCAAGCCGAACGGCCAGGTCGAAGAGATCAAGCTCCCCGAAAAGCTCGTCGAGCTGCTGGGCGAGTCCAAGGGGGGCGGCGCCCAGAGCATGATGATGGGGGGCGGCCTCTTCACCGAGTCGGCCATCAAGCAGATCATCGAGCAGTCGATCCTCACCCTTCCCGACTCGGATCTCGCCAACGGCACCACCTGGAACAAGAAGATCGAGAATAAGCTCGGTCCGATTGGCACCCAGAAGTTCGACACCACCCTGACCTACGAGGGGACCGAGACCAAGGACGGCGTCGAGCTGGCCAAGATCGGCACGAAGACCGAGATGGCCTTCGAGCCCAATGCCGATAGCGACGTCGATATCGAGATGGAAGTGACCGAGCAGGAAGGCAAAGGCAGCGTGTTGTTCGACACCAAGGCCGGCCGCGTGCTCGAGTCGCAGAACGTTCAGAAGATGACCCTCGAAGGGGATTTCATGGGCAATGAGTTCGCCCAGGAAATCACCCTCACGCTGCTGCTCAAGCAGGGCAACAGCGACGGTCTGCCGAAGGACGAAGCTCCGGCGGAAGAAGCTGCCGAAGAAGCTGCCGCCCCGGCCGAGAGCAAATAGCTCTTGCCGTCCTCCGACGTGCATGCACGAGACCCGGCGACTGCGGTCGCCGGGTCTTTTTTTGTTGCCCCAGCGGTGCATCGGCCGGGACGTGCGTTTCCGCACATTTTGCTGACGGCTGCCCAGCGGGATCGTTTCCCTTGGCCGCTCGGCCCAGCTCCCGCGGCGACAATTACCGCTTTCGATTCGCGCGGCCGGTTGTTAGAGTGCTAATTATCGGACGGACAGAGAATTGGATGAGTGCAGGCGGAGCCAGGAAGTGCGTACCAACCGCGCGCTTCAACCGGGACGTCGCGCCAACCCTCTGGCAGGCTGACCAGAAGGGCGCGCCGTCGAATCCGGCTGAAAACCCGGGCGACGGCTGCACCGGGCCCGCGGGCAGTACGGTCTGACCGCTCACTTCACCGGCCGATTGGCACCAGCTTCATGTTCACGGTAAATCCTGCGGGTGCGCTGAACCCGGG
>JAEUIK010000003.1 GCA_016793185.1 Planctomycetaceae bacterium
GGGTGGCGGGGTTGAAGATCGCACGCCTCGTGCTGGTCTATGGCTTCGCGATCGCCGTCGTGGTGCCGCTGTTCGCGGCCATGATGGGGGAGATGATGGAGAAAACGATGAGCTCGATGCCGCAGCGTGCGGGCGGGCCCCCCCCCGCGGCGCAGTTCGGGCAAGGGATCGCGATGTTCTACGGATTCGCACTCAGCGCGGGGGCGGTGCTGATGGTCCTGGTGGGCATGATTTACCCGCTCATCATGCTGTGGGTGCTGACCCGACCTAAAGTGAAGGCGGCCTGCGGCGATCCCACGGCGGCCCGTTCACCGGAGCTGTCGTGAACCTGCTCGACGCGCTCTGTGGCCCATTGGCGACGCTTGAGTGCCGCCGGGCGGCGCAGCCGCGCTGGGTGCCGGCCGTGCGCTTGCTGGCGGCTCTGCCCGCCGCCGGTATCGTGTTGGTGGTGGTCTGGACCTGGAAGCTGTTGGGCCAGTTCGATCCGGCCTTCTTGCCGGGCGATCTCTTGCGCGGCGGTTTGAGCGCGATCGCCACGATCGAGCTGTTTCTGGCGCTCCTGCTGGGACCGGCGCTCGTGGCTGGCGCCATTGCCGGCGAAAAAGATCGCGGCACGCTTGGCATGCTGTTGGCCAGCCGGCTCACGTCGCGCGAACTGGTGCTGGGACGGTGGGCCGGCTGCGCGGCCCAGGTGGGGATGCTGTTGGCGGGGGGATGGCCGCCGCTGTGGGTGCTGGCGGTCGTCTGCGGCATCGACGTCGCGCGGACGTTGCTGATCGTGGCGCTCCCGGCCGCGGTGGTTCTGGGAAGCGTCGGGCTGACGCTGGCCGTGTCGACGATCGCGCGCCGCGGACGCGACGCGCTCTGGACGGTCTACTTTGTCGAAGTCGCGCTGCTGGCAGCCGCGTCGCTGGGGGCGGGCACGTGGTATTGGCCCGAGGAGCTCGCGTACTTCAATCCCTTCGCGGCCGTCTGGCCGCTGGTCGATCAGGATGAGTGGCTCCCCGCCACGATGAGTTGCATGCTCTGGAGCGGGCTGGGATGCGGCGGGATCCTCGTCGCCGTGTGGCAACTGCGGCCCGCGTTTCGCCGACAGACGGGGGGCACAGGGCGCAGTCGGTTCGCCGTGCGCGAGCGCGCGAAACTGCGGGAGGATCGGCCGATGCTCTGGAAGGAAGTCTCCTTTGAGCGCAGCGCGTCATTCGGCTGGTTTGGGCGCTGGTCGATCCGCCTGCTGACGCTATTGCTGGCGGGAGCCGGTGGAACGCTGTGTGCTGCGCTGGCGTGGCAACTTGCCACGGGAGCGTTGGATCTGCCGAGGTGGTGCTATCGCCTCGCGGCAACAATTAGCTTCACTTCGCTGCCCCTGGTCTGGCTGCCGCAGTGGATGATCGGCTTACGCGCCGTTGGCAGCATCGCCAGCGAACGGCAACAAGCCACCTGGGACGCGATTCTGGCCAGTCCGCTGGGGGCCCGGGAGATTGCCTGGGCTAAGGCCTGGGGAAGCGTCTACTCGCTGCGGTGGCTGTTGGCCGCGCTCGTCCTGGCCTGGACCGCGGCGTTGCCCACCGGCGCCATCGATCCGGCGAGTTACTATTATCGACTTGTGCTGCTGGTCGCCGGCGGGAGCTTCATGCTGGCCGCGGGGTTGTACCTGGGAGTCTCGCGGAACACTGCCGGCTCGACGCGCAGCATGGCGGCGTTGATCGGCCTGTGGATGGCCGCCGCCACGGCCAGCGCCGTGCTGGCCTGGCTGATCTCGCTGGTGCTGACCCTTGTTGTCAGGCTCATCTGGTTGTCGATCCTCCTGGCGACCTCGCCCGGCGAGATGCAGGTTGCTCTGCGGGGGATGAGCCACGGCGGCTTCATCACTTTGTACTCGTCGGTCCGGGCCGCACTGTACTTCCTGACGGCGGCCCTGCTGGCCAGCTGGCTCGCTGCGCAATTTGATCGCCTGGCCGGGCGCATGGGGAGCTGGTCGTTCGGACAGCGCGTGCGATCGTCACTCGCTGCACTGCTGGCATTACACGGCGACACCCGCCCCGCGACCACGGACGATGCCCGGTCGGCGAGCCGGCCGCCGGCCGAGGCTTGAAGCGCGGGAGGACGGGCCACGCGCTTGCTGCGCGTCAACCGGCACGACGTCCGCGTGATCCCGGCGAGTTCATCCGGGGGCGCAGGAACAGAAAGAGAATCGCCACGACCACTGCCGCGACCAGATAACGCGGGAAGCGGGCGAGCACGAACAGCACGCCAATCGTCGCCACGGCGTACCAGGGGGACATCCGCTGCAGTTCGGGGAGCGCCAGCCACAGCACCGCCAAGACGAATCCCACGCGCTGGCACGCCGCGGCCCACAGGGCCGTGTCGTCGCCGGCCTGCGGCGCCAGCGGCAGCAGCACCGCCGTGGCGAGGAGGACGATTGCCAGGATTCCGACCTTGGTGCGGAGCATCGCTTGCCTCGGACCGTGTCGGAGAATTAGAGCCGATCGAGCGAGTCGATCCAGCGGACGACTTCGGCAAGTTCGTCGGGGCGAAGATCGCGGCCGGTCTCGCCGAGGTCATGGATCGTGAGCGGAAACTTGAGCGATTGGAGGCGCTCGATGCCCGCCGCGTTGGCGGCATTCGTCCGCCCGGTTTGCGACCGGGTCGTATAGACGGCCAAGAGGTGCGCCGGGTCGGTCTCGATGTTGCGCCCGGCCAGCGGAGCATCAATCGCCACGACGCCGCGAATCAAACCAGGGTTGGCAAACGCGGTGACATAGGCGATTTGCCCGCCCAACTCGTATCCCGCGGCGACCACGCGGCGAGGATCGACCTGGTAGGTCGCACGCGCCTGGTCGATCGCCTTCCGAATGAAGTCGAGTTCGGGGGGAGTCCACCGTGCGGCGTTGGCCGCCTGCGGGGCC
>JAEUIK010000018.1 GCA_016793185.1 Planctomycetaceae bacterium
CGACGACAATTCTACGACCAACAAACCGACGCTTTTACCCAACGCATCAAACACCCAAAAACCAGGCAGCGCGTCCGAGAATTCCTAAAAATGGCCGCGTGATTCTGCTCACTTTGAGTCTGTGAGGCCGGCCGTGCTTTGTTCTGTTGATTTACGCCGACAGCGGGGCTCCCTCGCCCTGGCCCTTTCCCAGCGGGAGAAGGAGAAATACGTAGGGCCGGCCTCGAAGAGGCCAGCTCCAGAAGACCGAGGTCGCTGACCTCGGCTACAGAAGCGGCGCGACAACGGCGACCTCACGGATTTTCTTCGGGCTTTGTGCCTTCGTGCCTTCGTGGTTACTCCCCGCGCTCTCCTCCCTACTTCGGCGCCATGCGGATTGCGCCGTCGAGGCGGATCGTTTCGCCGTTGAGCATCGTGTTCTCGATGATGTGGACGGCCAACGCGCCGAACTCGCTGGGGCGTCCCAGCCGCGGCGGAAAGGGCACCTGCAGTCCCAGCGATTTCTTCGCTTCCTCGGGCAGCATCGCCATCATGGGCGTGTCGAACAACCCCGGGGCGATCGTCACCACGCGGACGCCGAACTTGGCCAGCTCGCGGGCGATGGGGAGCGTCATGCCGACCACGCCTCCCTTCGAGGCCGAATAGGCGGCCTGCCCGATCTGGCCGTCGAAGGCCGCCACCGAGGCGGTGTTGATCAGCACGCCCCGCTCTCCTTCGCTATCGGGGTCGGCGGTGATCATGGCCGCGGCCGCCAGGCGAATCACGTTGAAGGTGCCGATGAGGTTCACCTTGACCACCAGCGAAAAGGCATCGAGATCGTGCGGCCCTTCCTTGCCCACCACGCGAATGGCGGTGCCGATGCCGGCGCAGTTGACCGCGCCGTGCAAATCGCCGTAGGTGTCGAGGGCCAACTGGATCGCCCCCTGCACGCTGGCAGCGTCGACGACGTCGGTCTTGATAAAGCGGGCTTGCTTCCCGAGGCGGGATTCGGCCTCTTTGCCGGCCGATTCGTTCAGATCGGCCAGGATCGCGTTCCCCCCGCCGGCGATGATCCGCTCGGCCGTGGCCAAACCGAGTCCGCTGCCGCCCCCCGTGATCAGAAACGTATTCCCCTGAACCTTCATCGGAAAATTCCCTCTTAGTGAGATGGCGAACTCGACTGGGACCCACGGAAGCGTGCCCATTCTAGCGGCGACGAAGCCGGAACGCACCCAACTTGGTCCAGGGGTTGGCCCGGCATGGAACACCTCTATCACTGCTGGCGGCGCTCGCCGCTCGACCTGGGAATTCAGTCGGCCTGCCGGTGGCAACCGCAGACGTGCCACACGCCGGCGCGGCGGCGGGCCCCTTTGCCCCTGACGGCCGCTTTGCTAGCCTGTGAGCGTCGCGGCCAGTCGCCGGCCGGCGACGGTTGGCGGCCCCCCTTCGCGCCCCGGCCGATCCGGTTTGCCTACGAGCCAGGAGACGTATCGCACATGCCCACGCGCACCTCGTTCTCTCCTTTTCGCACCGAGATCGCCGGGATCCCCGTCGCAGAGCTCGCCCAGCGCTATGGCACGCCGACCTACGTGTACGACTCGGCCCAGATCGCCGAGCGGATCGACGATCTGAAAGCCTTCGACGTCGTTCGCTACGCTCAGAAGGCCTGCTCGAATATCGCGATTCTCGATTTCTGCCGCCGCCGCGGCGTGCTGGTCGATGCCGTGAGCTACGGCGAAATGCGCCGCGCGATGGCCGCCGGCTACACCCCCGCCGGCAATCCCCCTCCGATCATCTTTACGGCCGACATCTTCGATCGCGAGGCGCTCGATTTCGTCGTCGAGCAAGGGATCCACGTCAACTGCGGCTCGCCCGACATGATCGCCCAGCTCGGGCAGCGGGCGCCCGGACGCGAGATCACGCTCCGCATCAATCCCGGCTTCGGCCACGGGCATAGCCAAAAGACAAACACCGGCGGCGAGCAATCGAAGCATGGCATTTGGCGTGAACAGCTGGCCGACTGCCTCTACCAGGCCGACCATCACGGGCTCTCCGTCACCGGCCTGCACATGCATATCGGGTCGGGCACCGACTTGGAGCATCTCGCGCAGGTTGTCGGAGCGATGGAAGAAGCGGCCGCCGAATTGGGACGCAGCCTCCGTTCGATCAGCGTCGGCGGCGGACTCCCGATCCCCTATCGCGAGGGTGACGATTACGTCGATCTGGCCGCGTACTACGACCTCTGGAACGCCGCCCGCGCTCGCCTGGCCTCCGCCGTGGGCCACGAGCTGCATCTCGAGATCGAGCCCGGCCGGTATCTCGTCGCCGAGAGCGGCTACCTTGTGACCGAAATCAGGGCGATCAAGCAGATGGGCAAGAACACCTTCTACCTGGTCGACGCCGGATTCAACAATCTGGCCCGGCCGATCCTCTACGGGGCGTATCACCCGATGTCGATCGTCAGCACCCGCGGCAGTGGCGAACGCCCGCTGCAGGACGTCGTGGTCGGCGGCCCGCTGTGCGAGTCGGGCGACATCTTCACGCAGGAGGAGGGGGGCTACGTGGCCACCCGGGCCCTGCCGGCCGCCGAGGTCGGCGACCTGCTGGTGATCGAGAAGGCGGGAGCCTACGGCTCGGTGATGGGCTCGAACTACAACTCGAAGCCGCTGGCCCCCGAAGTGCTGATCGCCGACGGCAAATCGCATCTCATCCGCGCGCGGCAATCGTTCGACGACCTGATCCGGGGAGAATCGATCCCCCAGATCGATTGACGCAAACCGATTATTGTCAACGAATTACGCCATGACACCGATCTCGGTTCGGAGCGCGATCGGCGCTCGCTCGGGGCGGGCGTCCCGGCCAGCAGATCGCCCAGCGATCGAGAGCGCGCGAATTCGCTCCCGCTCCGGTTGGCTCGCCGCCGATGAACTCGTATGATTGCTAGGGATTCGTGAAATTTTTCTCAAAGCCGGCGCGGGCCCTCGGCTCGCCGCCTGGCTTGTGTTTCGAGGATACCACCGATGGCCAAACAGGGCCCTCGCAAGAAGCTCCCCAAGGAACTCGCCGTCATCAATGCCGACAACTGCACCGGCTGCGAGGCGTGTCTTGAGGTCTGTCCCGTCGATTGCATCATGAAGATCCAGCAGTACCCCGGCATGCCGGGCATGCAATCGTGGTGCGAGATCGACATCGAACGCTGCGTGGGCTGCGAAGTCTGCGTGCAGATCCCGCGGAAGAAGACCGATCCCTACATACTCACGGTCTGCCCTTGGAACGCGATCGAGATGGTGCCGACCACGCAGGTCGCCCAGGTCGTCGCACAGATCGGCGGCCCCCCCGAATACATCTACGACAACTGGGATCGCCTCGTCGGTACGGCCCAGCACCTGGCCGAGCTCAAGGCCGAGACGGGCTGAGCGCCGCTCTCCTCCAGGGAGGGATGTCCCCGGCTCAATCGATTCGCGACGGCGCCGCTTCAGGCGTAGAACGCCTTGACCGTCTGCTCGATGTGAAAGAGCAGCCACTCGGGGCGCGTGTAAACCGCGTGCCCCGCATGATGCTCGGGGAGCGCGACCTTGGGCTGGCCGTAATCGACCAGCAGCGTCGTCCCCTCATCAGGCACCCGCGCTCCAACCTTCAGCCGCTCGAGTGGCGCGCGCGGCGACACGTTGGCTTCGAGCAACTTTCCCAGCCGGCGATCGGCGCGCCACGTGCGCCACGCCAGGATCCCCGGCGGGATGTTCGTCCCCGCGATGCCGAACTGCTGCACGTAGTCGCCGTCGTAGGCCTCGAGCAGGTGCTCGGGCGTGGGCGGAAACGGGGCCAGGTACTCCGGCAGCCCAACTGCCGGATGATGGTTGATCACGTTCAGCAAGCGCGCGTAGCCCCCCGAGTCCCAGCCATAGCGGATCGGCGTGCCGAACGTCACGAGATCCAACTGCGGGCACCAGGCGGCGACCGGCCGGCGGAGCAGCAAGCGCCGCACGCGCTCCCAGACCGGAATATCGATGCAGCCCGTCGGCCAACGATAATAGGGCCGCGCGGCGCGAAAGAACTCGACAAGGGTCGGCCGCTCGGCCGCGAGCAGATTCGTCGCCAGGGCGAAGACATTGCCGGCATGGCTGTGTCCCCACAGCAGGAGGCGGCGCGTCGCATCGAGCTGCAATCGCGAGATCTCGTCGATGAGACGCACGGCGCCGTCGGCCCGCCCGATATGGTCGTTGCGACTCGACCAGCTGAAGATCCGCACCGGCAGCGTGCCGGGGGGCAAGGCCAATCCCCGCGTGAGCAGCTCGACGTGGTGTGGCGTGTAGTTGCCGACGTCGCCGAAGAGGCGCCCGACGAGGAGCTTGGCCACATCGGTCAGCGGTTGCTGAAGTCCCGGGACGACGCGGAGGATCTCCGCGGCGATCCCCAGGGCGTCGGTGCCGACGAAGGTGCCGTGCACCAGGTAGAGCCCCGCGACCCGCGCGTCCTGCAAGCGTTCGCCCGCGGCGCGAAATCTCGTCCGCTGTTCGGCGCTATCCAGCGGCGGTGGCGGCGCTGGTTGCAGCAGGCGATAGGGCGAAGTGGGGCGCGTGCGGACGTACGCCTGGTGCCGAAACCGATTGTGCGCTGGCATGCATTCCCTGCGGCGGCTGCGCTGGATCGATGCGCAAGGTAGGAAGGTCCGACGGCGCCAGGCCGAGCGTGCCGGTCCAGGTCTCGTAGGGACGCCCGCACCGCTCGTCGCCCTGGTAGAACGCCAGGTAGGTCATCGAATCGGACGCAATGAATTCGTGTTCGTTGGGGGCGAGCGCGGTGGGACGATGCACCCGCCGCCACGTGCCCGAGTTGAAATAGGTCTGGTTGAGCACGTAGCCCTCGGCGTAGCTCGCGTCGAGCGGCACCGATTCGGGATGGTGCGTGTGACCATACACGACATGCTTGGCCCGGCGGTTGCGGAAATCCTGCTCGGCCAGCGCGCTGCGCGCGTAAGATGCCTCGCCGGAACCCCGGAGGCCGTTGATCCAGTTGAGGATCGAGCTGGCCCAGCCGATCGAGATATGCTTGGAGAACTTCAGCATGTTCTGCAGCCCGTCGACCAGGTCGTTGGGGCTCCAGGTATCGCGCTGCCGGACGAAGGGGAGCGAGAGGAAGCGATCGGCCAGCCCGTCCCACACGCGCTTGACCTGCTGCCGCTGCGAGGCGAACGGGCAGGTGCGCTCCAGCAATCCGTCGATCCAGACCGGCACCAGCAAGAGCGGGCGCACGTTGTCGAGCTCGCGGAGGCCGAAGAGCGTCGCCTGCGGAAGATCGCTGGCCAGCTCGTTCTCCACGGCCGCGGCAAACCGGTTCAAGAGCTCGATCACGATCGCGTCGCCCAGGCTACTCGCGTCGCGGTGCCCTTCGAAGTTGAACGGATCGTAGAGATCGCCATGCCGGGCAAACACCTTGTGCCGGCGCATGACATCGAGGATCTCGTCGCTCTCGTTCGGATCGTGCGCGAACGGCTGATCGGGGCGATTCGCCAGGCCCATACTGCGGGCGACGGATTGCCGCAGGGGATGGTAGGCCGGTCCGGGCAGGTGAAAGAACCAGTCGTGATTCCCCACGAGATAGTGAATGCCGACCGCGACGGGCTGGCGCGGCACGCCATAGGCGGGCTTGCCGGCGGCCGTTGCCGGCGGGATCGTGATGGCCTGCCCGTGACCCACGGCGCGGAGCATCTGGAACGCGCGGTCGTTCTGTCGGAGGATGTCGCCCGTGATTTGCGTGACGATGTTGACGAACTCGGGCTGTTGCGGACTGGTCCAGGGGCGGACCGCGTTTTGCGTCCCCCAGCGCGACGAGCGAATAACGTCGAGCACGTCGCCGAGCAACACGATCTCAAAGCGGTCGATCGGTCGATACTTGCCGTCAACGCGCCACGAGGCGTTAATCGCCAGATCCACGAGGCGTTCGTAGAAGATATCGAACGCGCCCGAGGAGATCGTCTGGCCGCTCGTGCCGTCGGTGAGGTGCAGATCGCTGATGATAACGAGCATGACAAACGTCCCTGTCGACCACGGTTCGCGACGTCCTGCCGCGGCGGAAATCGGGGTGCACCTCGGGCGCGGCGTCGCGCGCCTGAGAGGGCGCCTCTGGTGGTGCATATCGACCCCCGACCGTGACGAAGTTCAGGTCTATTCCCGCAGCGCAAGCTGAAACGCGTTTGGCGCAGGGAGTTGCGCCCGCGCGCAGCGGCAAAGTCAACGAAGCTTGCCCAGCGTCTGCGGCCCGACGGTCACGCGGCGCCGGCGTGGTCCCGCGATTAGCTAGCAGCGACGGCACTGGCGGGGGAGCGGTCGCCGCGAAAAATGCTCTTGCCGCGCGCGCCGCGGCTTGGGTAATGTCCGCCCCCTGAACCGCAGGGAAGCGCGTGCTCGGTGCTTCATGTCTATTCCGAGCCTCCGCTTTCCGGCACGGCGCTGCCAATCCCATCGCTTGAATCGGCCTCCACGACAGATTGCACGACCGCGCCACGGGAATCGCGTTCGCGCGCGGCTGCGCGGGCGCGGCAGGCATTCGGCGAGGGGGACGGGCGGCGCCAGCGGCTAGCTTGCGGCACAGGGCGCCTTGGCGATAAAGGGTAGAGCCGTGTCTCGCATTCGGATCGCGGCGTGGATCGCAGCCAGCGGCTGCCTCATCGGTGTCATCGCAGCCCGGGCGGGCGAACCCAGCAGCACGCAAATCGCCCAAAAGTATTGGCACGCATTTCTCGACGGCAACGCCGCCGAGTTGGGCAAGTGCTACGCCCCCCGCGTGATGCTCAAGGCAGGCTCCGAGCTCCTCAAGAGCGACTATGGCCTGAATGTCACCGGCGACCGCAAGCAGGACCTCGAGTTCGATCGCGAGCAGGTCATCAAGGCCTACCGGCTCCTCTTCGAGCGGATCGGCAAGTCGGTCTGGATCGAACGGGGCAAGCGCCTCCGCGACTGCCGGATGACCTTCGTGACGCAAATGGACAATCCGCCGCTCTTCGAGCAGTTCCGCTGCCAGCCCGCCGATCTGCTGGTGCAGGTTCACACGAGCCCCGACGATCTCTACTTCGCGATTCGCCAGGACACGGCGGGCCACTGGTGGGTCGTCGCCGAGTGCTTCGACTGACGAACGCTCCGCTCGTTTCTCCCGACTTCCGCGACCGGGTACTCCCCGGGGCATGCCCCGTGCAGCGCTCCCCGAGTGGCACTCGCGCTCGTCAGCGGCTAGCCTGAAGCGGGTCGGCGCGCCAGGCCGGTGCCGTGCGCCTGCCGCCCGTTGCTCGGAAGGAGAGAGACTTGATTCGCCCCCCCCTGCTCCGTCTCGTCGCCTGGATGCTTCTCCTCTTCGCGGCTCGCGCTGCCGCCGCCGAACCGGCCGAGCAGCTCCAGCAGCTCTTCGACGACGCCTGGCAGTTCCAGTTGCGCGAGGATCCGCTGTTTGCCACCTTTGCCGGCGACCACCGCTACAACGACCGGCTCCCCGATGTGTCGCTCGCAGCTCAGAGCCGCCAGCACGAAGGCGACCGCGCCTTTCTCGCGCGCTTGCTGGAGATCCCGCGCGATCAGCTCGCCCCGGCCGAGCAGGTCAACTACGACATCTTCGCGCGGCTCAAGCGCGACCAGATCGCCGAGTACGAGTTCGAGAGCTACCTGATGCCGATCACGGGGCGGACGGGCTTTCATATCTCGTTTCCCGAGCTGGCCCGCGAAGTCCCGCTGGTCACCGTGCGCGACTATGAGAACTACATCGCCCGGCTGAACGCCTTCGGCAAGTACGCCGACCAGCACATCGACTTGATGCGGCGGGGTCTCGACCGCGGCTTTGTGCTGCCCGCCGACGTGCTTCGCGGCTATGCCGATCCCCTGCTCGGGAACATTGTCGAGGATCCCCACCAGAGCCTGTTGTACGAGCCGCTGGTCGACTTCCCGCCGCACGTCGGCGCGGCCGATCAGGAACGCCTGCGGAAGGCGGGCGCCGAGGCCATCGCCGGGGTTGTCGTTCCCGCTTACAAGCGGTTCTATCAGTTCATGACCGACGAGTACGTGCCGCAAGCCCGCACGCAGGTCGGCGCTTCGGCGCTCCCCAATGGCCGCGCGTTCTATCGCCACCGGGTCAAGCACTACACGACGCTCCCGCTGGAGCCGCAGGAAGTCCACGACATCGGCCAGGCCGAGGTGAAACGGATTCGCGCAGAGATGGACGCGATCATCAAGCGCGTCGGCTTCGAAGGGGACTTCGCCAAGTTCGTCGAGCACCTGCGGACCGATCCCAAGTTCTACGCCGCGACCCCCGAGCAACTGCTCAAGGAAACGAGCCTCGTCCTCAAGCGGATGGATGGCGAGCTCCCCAAGCTCTTCAAGACGCTCCCGCGCACGCCTTATGGCATTCGCGAAGTGCCGGCCTACATCGCCTCGCAGACCACGACCGCCTACTATCAACCCCCCGCGGGCGACGGCACCCGCGCCGGCTATTACTACGTGAACACGTCGAACCTCAAGAGCCGGCCTTTGTACGAGATCGAAGCCCTTTCGCTGCACGAGGCCGTGCCGGGGCACCATTTGCAGATCGCGCTGCAACAGGAGCTGACCGGCATGCCCCAGTTCCGCCGCTTCGCCGGGTTCACCGCCTTCGTCGAGGGGTGGGGACTCTATGCCGAGCGGTTAGGACTCGAGTCGGGCTTTTACGAAGATCCTTACCGCGACTTCGGCCGACTGAGCTACGAGATGTGGCGCGCCTGCCGGCTGGTGGTCGATACCGGCATGCACTACCTCGGCTGGACGCGGCAGCAGGCGATCGACTTCATGGCCGAGAACTCGGCCCTGACCCTGCACAACATCACGACCGAAGTCGACCGCTACATCGGCTGGCCGGGCCAGGCCCTGGCCTACAAGATCGGGGAGCTGACCATCCGCCAGCAGCGCGAGCTGGCCGAAAAGGAACTCGGCGACAAGTTCGACGTCCGCGAGTTCCACGACGTGGTCCTCGGCTCCGGCGGCGTCCCACTGGACGTGCTGGGAGCGAACGTCAAGGCGTGGATGGATCGGGAGAAGTCCGCGGAGAAGCAGGCTGAGACCGCAGGTTCACCTCGGTAACCCTCTGACCTGCTTGACTGTCCTTGCGGGTCGCTTGAACTCGCGGGGCAGCCACACCGAAACAAAAAAGGTCGCCCTGACCGAAGTCACGGCGACCGGTTGTGCAGAGCGCTGGGCCCGAGGGTCAGCGTTGCACAGTGCCTGCGAATTCTTTTCTTGTTACGAAAAGGCGCAGGCGGCGATTGGCTACACTCCCAGTATTGTGTAGAACCCGTCGGGCACTTGTCAAGCATTTGGCCAAGTAAGTGGGGCGCGAAAATGTCAGAGTATGTGCTAGGGCTCGACCTCGGCCCGAACAGTATCGGGTGGGCGATCGTCGACGAATCTGAATCGGACCCTCAGGACCGACTTGTCGACATGGGGGTACGCGTGTTCCCCGAGGGTGTGGACGCGTTCGACACTGCCAAGGAACGATCTAGAAATGAGGACCGACGCATAGCTCGTGGTATGCGACGGCAAGTTCGGCGGCGTGCGCGCCGAAAACGACTTCTCCGAGAGGCGCTCATCTCGGTCGGTATGTGGCCGGCTGAAACCGCCGAGCAGGAGACGCTCTTGGCCCTCAATCCATATGAACTACGTCGCCGGGGTGTCAGCGAGCGGCTCGAGCTTCACGAGTTCGGACGTGTGCTCTTGCACCTCAATCAGCGACGCGGGTTTCTCTCGAACAAGAAAAAAGATCGTGGCGATCCCGAGGCCAGCAAAATGCTGGCCGAGGTCAAGCACAATGAGGAATTGGTGTCGTCCGAGGGACTTGCCACTATTGGCGAACTGTTGGCACAGCGGAACTCTACGCTGGATCACCGCAACCGACGCGACGATGATCACGTCCGCAATCGTCATCTCTCGCGCAAGCAACTGGTCGATGAGTTTCGCGTCCTTTGGTCGAAGCAGTCCGAATTCCACCCGCAGGTCCTGACAGACCGCCTGCGCGATGGAGTTATCGGCGCAACAACGGAGCCGCGAAAATCAATCCCGCGTTGGGATGCGCGTCGCAAGGGACTGTCAGACTGCGAGTCTTTCGGCATCTTTGGGCTTATCTTCTTTCAGCGGCGAATGTACTGGCCAAAGTCGGTCATCGGCCTCTGTGAACTCGAATCCAAAGAGAAGCGGTGCCCGAAAGGGGATCGCCGCACCGAGCGCTTTCGGGTGCTGCAGGAAATCAATAACCTGAGGTACATCAGTCCAGATGATGGGCAAGACTACGCACTGAATCCGGAACAACGGGCACTGCTTCTGGACCTGCTAGCTGGCAAGGACAAAGTGACGTTCGACCAGATCCGCAGGAAGTTTGGCTTCCTCGACTCGGTCCGGTTCAACCTGGAGCGCGGTAAGCGCGCCGGAATCAAAGGATTCGCAATCGACCACGCAATCGCCAAAGCCATCGGAAAATCCTGGCACGCTCGCGACGAGGGTGAGAAAACCCGGATCGTCCAACTCCTGCTCGACCAGGAGTGCGAAGAGACCACCGTAGCCGACCAGCTCGCGGCCGATTACGGCTTCAGCAGCGAAGATATCCTGGCGCTGCTGGAAGTTGATCTCCCGCCCGGATACGGCAGCCTTTCGCTGAAAGCAATCGAGAAGCTTCTGCCCCACCTGGAGCGTGGACTGGTCTATCAGTCCCAGAGTGACCCCGAGCTGAGCGCGCTGCACGCTGCTGGCTATTTGCGACGCGATGAACTGCAACGGCGTCTCTTCGACCGTTTGCCCGATCTCAGCCGCATGCGCCTAGGCGACTCCCGCCTCGGCGAGATTCCCAATCCCGTTGTGCGGCGAGCGCTGGTTGAGCTCCGGAAGGTTGTGAATGCGATTGTCGCCAAGTACGGCCGGCCCGCTGCCGTCCACGTCGAGATGGCGCGCGACGTGCAGGTTGGATCCGAACGCCGCCGCGAGATCGCTGCGCGAATGCGCGCTCGCGAAGCCGACCGCGAGCGCGCCGCTGACGCCATACGCAAGCTGGGGCTAGCGGCTCGCCGCGACGGGGTGAACAAGTACTTGATTTGGCAAGAACAGGGGCACGAGTGTGTCTACTGCGGCAAGCCCATCAGTCAAAGCCAGCTCTTCGGAGGCGAGGTCGAAGTCGACCACATTCTCCCTTATTCGCGCTGCCTGGATGATTCGCAAATGAACAAGGTTGTCGGTCATGTCGAATGCAATCGCGACAAGGGCAACCGCACCCCCTACGAGTGGCTTGCCGCGGGCTCACCCGAGCGCTATGCGGCCGTCTGCCAGAGGGCGGTTGCGCTGTTGCAGAAAGGTGCAATGCCCTACCCGAAGTACAAGCGATTCCTGCAGAAAGAATTGGACCTCGATAAGTTCATTGCCCGCCAGCTTACCGACACCGGCTACATCACGCGCGCGACAGTTGAGTATTTGCGGCTCTTGTTCGAGAAGGAGCACGCCGTCCTCGGGTTAAAAGGACAACTCACTGCGGAGCTCCGCTGGCAGTGGGGGCTGAACACGATCCTTCAGGAACTTCCCGACAGTCCGGCGTGGAGCGAGCAGGCTGAACTCACGGCGGGGGAGAAGAATCGGGCCGACCATCGGCACCATGCCATTGACGCCCTCGTGGTGGCACTAACGAATCGCAGCCGACTCTACAAGCTCTCCGAGCTCGTTCGGCGAGGAGGTGCTCGCACGCACGGCGAGGTGCTGATTGATCCGTGGCCTGATTTTCGTGAATCGGTTGCCCGGCGCGTGCGCGAAATCAAGGTCTCGCATCGTCCCGAACGCAAGGTTCGTGGCGCACTACATGAAGAAACGCTCTACGGGGTCACGCCCGTTCCCGGAGAATGGGTATCGCGCAAGAGGGTCGAGGATCTTTCTTCGGCGGAAGTTGAACGGATCCGCGATCCGGGAATCAAGCGCATCGTTCTGCAGAGACTCTCCGAACGAGGTATCCACTTCGGCCGGGGGGCAAAACCCGATTCCAAGAAAATGCGCGAAGCGCTGTCCAATCCTCCGCTCGCCATGCCGTCGGGTGTTCCGATTAAGAAGGTCCGGCTTGTCAAACAGGAACTGACTATTCAACCGCTCCGCGACAGCCACCAAGATCAAGCGTATGTCAAGCCAGGCTCAACACACCACCTCTGCATCTTCGAGTACGAGGAGCGCGGAAAGAGGAAACGCGAGGCGACATTTGTGACCATGCTCGAGGCTGCTAAACGACTGAAGCGCGGCGAGCCTGCAATCTGCCGCATGCACCCCACGAAGCCCCATGCAGTGTTCATCATGTCCCTATCCAGCCGTGAGATGGTTTTGGCTACCTGGCAGGGAGAACAAAAGTTACTAGTGTTCAAGACGGCGGCCTCGACGCAGGGGCAAATCTACTTTGCCGAACACACCGACGCGCGTCGCAGCAGCGAACAGCGCAAGCTGGTGGCATCAGCCAATTCATTGGACGCACGCAAGGTTGTTGTCGATAACCTCGGAAAGATTCGGTGGGCGAACGACTAGCTAACTTCTGAACATTTGTCGATTACCACTCGGAGATCCCGCGAACTAGAGTTGAACCAGAGCGGTTCAAGCCGCGCCAATTCCGATCCGCCACGGATGGGCCCAATTGCCTGCCGGAGGCTGAATCGTGATCAAGCGCACGGTCGAGATCTCACGCGAACCTGCCCACCTAGCGCTCCGCAACGAGCAGCTCGTGCTCCAACGCGCAGGAGAGGTGATCGGTCAGATTCCCTGCGAAGATCTCGGTGTCGTCGTCGTCGATCACCCGCAAACGACCTATTCGCACGCCGCGCTGGCTAAGTTGGCTGAGTGCGGCGCGGCCGTGGTTCTCTGCGGACGTGACCACCTTCCAGCAGCGCTGATCCTGCCGCTCGCGGATCATTCACGGGTCGTCTGGCGATTGCACGACCAGATACAGGTCAGCCGCCCCCTGGCCAAGCAACTCTGGAAACAGCTAGTCGCGGCAAAGATTCGGGCCCAGGCCCGAAATATCGACGGCGCCCTGCCCGCACATCGCAAGCTCCTTGCCCTAGCGCGCGAAGTTGGCTCTGGGGACCCTAAGAATGTCGAAGCCCAAGCGGCAAGGCTTTACTGGCAATGGTGGCTGGCTACGAATGACGAAGACCGGCTTGATGTGTTTCGGCGCGATCCGGACGGTCAAGACCTGAATGCATTCCTGAACTATGGCTACGCGATTCTCCGCGCGGCAGTCGGACGTGCGATCGTGGCTGCAGGCCTGCACCCTAGTCTTGGCATACACCATCGACACCGCGCTAATGCGTTCTGTTTGGCGGACGACCTGATGGAGCCGTTTCGGCCCTTGGTCGATGACCGTGTCCGCGAGATGCACCGTCAGGGGCACGAGGAGCTCACACAGCCTGCGAAAGCCGAGCTCCTCGATTTGTTGACATGCCCGATGTGTCTTGACGATCAGCAGGGACCGCTGATGGTCATGCTGCACCGGCTCACCGCCTCGTTAGTGCGCTGCTATGCAGGCGAAGCGAAGCGCCTGGAGATTCCAATTCCGTGCGAATCACCGGATACCGACTGATGTGGGTTCTGGCGATGTTCGACCTGCCGACCGATACCAAGCAGGCCCGGCGGGAGTACGCGCTCTTCCGCAAGACGCTGCTAGCCGACGGCTTTACGCAAATGCAGTACTCGGTGTACGCTCGCCCTTGCCCGAGCCAGGAAAACGCGGACGTCCACGTGGCACGGGTCGAGCGGCACCTGCCTCCGGATGGAGAGGTGCGAGTGCTGGTCATCACCGATAAGCAATTCGAGCGGATGCGAGTTTTCTGGGGAAAAGTGCGCCGAAGTCCGGAAAAAGCTCCTTGCCAACTCAATCTATTCTA
>JAEUIK010000040.1 GCA_016793185.1 Planctomycetaceae bacterium
CGAGCGCTATTACGGCGACACGAACGACCGGATGCCAGCTTTCGGACCGGTCGGAGCCGACCGTCCCCCCCACGAGCAGGCGACGAACCGCCTGACGGCGCGCGAGATCGAGTTGATCGTCGACTTCCTGCGGGGGGATTATCTGCCCGCCCCCCGGGCCGTCGAATAGCGCGCGGATTCCCGCGTCGCGTCGTGCCGTCGCGCACCAAGGGGTCCCCAGCCGGAAAAGTCTTCCTGACTTGACCAGGCCGACCGGCACTTCGCCTATTCTCTCGGGCTTTGCCGTTTGAATCGACTCTACCCAAAGTTCAACCGATTTAGAGATTGGAATAGCCACCTTGAATGCGCAGCGAACTGAGGCGTTTCGCCCGGACGAGAGATGTGAGCCATGTGGTGTCCCCAATGCCGCCAAGACGTGCCGGGCATCGCCTCCGGCGCGGCTGGCAAGCTCTGCTGCGTACGTTGCCGCGCCCCCGTGGCGCGCGACGGCGGGCAGGCCTCGGGGGTGGCGTCAGCGACTTCGACACCCATCGCCGCGGACGAGCCCGAGCCGCGAATCGAGCTTGATCTCGCCGCCCAGCTCGAAGCCCTGGAGCGGCTGGCTGCCTGGGACCTCGAAGAGGATCCTCCGCTCGGCGACTGGCCGGCGGCCTCCGATAAACCGCGCCGCCCTGCGGCGCTCGAGCAACGCTACGGCCTGATCGATCCCGCGCATGCGGCGATCCGCGGCTGGCATCGGCAAAGCGCTGACTCGCTCCCGCCCGGCTTCAGCCTGCTGCGGCTGGGGCGCAAATCGCTGGCAGGCTGGATCCTGCTGACGTTCGGTCTGACCAGCTTCTTTTGCGGGGCCGCCCTGCTCACCTGGTCGTTGTTCGGCAATCGCCCTGACCTGTGGACGACGGGCGTGCCGATCACGCTGGCCGGACAAGTGGGGCTGTTGTTGGGAGTGGTGCTGGCGCTGGATCGCCTCGGCCACCAGAATCGGCAAACGGTCGATCGCCTGGGACGGCTCGACGAGGCGCTCGACGAACTCCGCTCGGCAGCCTGGCTGAGCGGCCCCGCCACTCCCACGCCAAACCACACCGTGGCCGCGCCCGAGAACGCGAAGCGGCCCCGCGCGTAGCTGGCGCGGTTCGCTGCGCGGAGCAGCCTTGCGCCGATTGACCGCTAGAGATCGACCGCATCATCGCGCGGTTCGGGAGCGCGGCGATCCAGCTCGCGCAAGAACGCCAACAGGTGGGCGTCGTCCCCCGCGTGCAACGCCGCGGCCTGCTCGAAGAACTTCCGGGCGCGCGCATATTCGCCGTCCAAGTACAGCTCGACGCCGATCAGGAAACGGAGGTCGGCGTCCCCCGGCCGCGCCGCGGCTTCCTGAGCAAGCCGTTCCAGGTGCGCCGTCTTGGCCGCCTGGTTCGGTCCATACAGATTGGCGAGTCGGAACCCGGCGGCGATCCAGCCGGGATCAGCTTCAAGTCCTTTCTTGCACGACTTGGCGGCCGACTCGTAACGCGCCAGCGCGATCTCGGTCACCCCGTGGCGAAAGTGCGCTTCGGCGAGGTCCGGAGCTCCTTGCGCGGCGCGGCGGTAGCGCGAGGCGGCCTCGACATACTTTTGTGCGCGAAAGTCCTCGTCGCCAACGGCCACCAGGTGCAGGGCGCGGCCGCGCGCGGCGTCGTTCGCCTTCCGCAGCTTGATGGGTTGCGCGGGAACGCCCACCGCGGGGGGCGGGTTGACGGGTGCGTTTGCCCGGGCGACCTGGACGGGGGGCGCGGCCAGCGGCGGGCGCGG
>JAEUIK010000045.1 GCA_016793185.1 Planctomycetaceae bacterium
TGCCCCGAGTTGTGCGGCCGGGGAGCGATCTCGTTCACCAGCACCTCGCCGCCGCGCGTGATGAAAAACTCGACGCACAACACGCCCACCAGTTCGAGCTGCTCGGCAATCGCGTGGGCGATTTCGACCGCCCGGGCAGCGACCGCGGGAGCAATCTCGGCCGGGGTCGACGAGACGTCGAGGATATGCCGTTCGTGGTGATTCTCGATCACTCCCCAATGCGCAAACTCGCCAGCGAGCCCGCGGGCGACGACCACGGAAACCTCGCGGTCGAAATCGACGAAGCCCTCGAGAATCGCCTCGTCGGTGGCGAGGCTCTGCCAGGCCGCCGGGGCCTCGGAGCGCGACGCGAGCTTGACCTGCCCCTTGCCGTCATAGCCCCAGCCCGCGGTCTTGAGCACGCCGGGGGCCGGGATCTGCTCGAGGGCGGCCAGCAGTTCGGTCTCGCTGTGCACGGCGGCGAAACGTGTGACGGGAATGCCGTGCCGGGCCAGAAAGGTCTTCTCGCGCAGCCGATTCTGCGTGGTGTTCAACAGCCCCCCGCTGGGGCGCACGGGGGTCTGCTCGGCGGCCGCGGCGGCCGTGGCCGCGGGGACGTTTTCGAACTCGAAGGTGACGACGTCCACGTTGCGGGCGAAGGCGCGGACCGCGTCGAGGTCGTCGTACGAGGCCGAAACTTCGACGTCGGCCACCTGGCCGGTCGGCGTATCATCGTCGGGCGAAAAGGTGTGGACGCGATAGCCCAACTGGCGGGCCGCGATGGCGAACATGCGGCCGAGCTGTCCGCTCCCCAAGACGCCCACCGTCGAACCGGGGAGAATCGGCGCGCCGGCACGGTTCGCGCGAGTCATGAGAGGCGATCCTCGCGCACCTGCTGCGACTGCCGCACGCGAAACTGCTCGAGCTGGGCGCGGAGCTCCGGCCGGCTGTTGGCGAGCACGGCGACCGCCAGGAGAGCCGCGTTGACGGCTCCCGCCCGGCCGATCGCCAAGGTCCCCACCGGCACGCCCGCCGGCATCTGCACGATCGACAAAAGCGAGTCGAGCCCCTGCAGGGCCTGGCTTTGCACGGGAACGCCGAAGACGGGGACCACCGTGTTGGCGGCGACCATGCCGGGCAGATGCGCTGCGCCTCCGGCGCCGGCGATGATCACTTCGAGCTTTCGCTCGGCCGCGGCCTGCGCATATTCCTGCATGTCGACCGGCAGACGGTGGGCCGACAGGATCCGACATTCGTGCGGCACGCCAAACTGCGTCAGCGTCTCGGCGGCGTGCCGGAGCGTCTCCCAGTCGGACTTGCTCCCCATCACGATGCCGACCAGCGGGCTGGCGGATGCAGAAGGTGTTTCAGCGGTCGGCGGCATCGGTGATGTCGGGGCTGATGAGGGAAGCGGCTGATGTCGTCGAACCACGCAGCATAGACGCCTGTTCAGGCGCGCCAGGCGATCCCAGCGGGCGCCTGCTGCAGGCCATCATACCTTTCCTTTCCCGGTGATGACAGCCGCCAGGGTCGGGCTCGGACGGGGGGCAGCCGGCGTCCCCCCTCCCTGATGCCGCGCGGGAATGTTAGATTGGGCTGCTCAGCCGACCCGCGCGCAAGTCACTTCGCGACCCTTCCGAGTCTCTCCCCTCCTCCCCATGAAAAAAATCGAGAAGTTGCTGGTCGCCAATCGCGGCGAGATCGCGATTCGCGTATTTCGCACGGCCCACGAACTGAATATCCGCACCGTCGCTATTTTCTCCCACGAAGATCGCTTCGCGCTGCACCGGTTCAAGGCGGACGAGGCGTATCAAGTCGGGCGCGTCGGCGAGCCGATCCGCGCCTATCTCGACATCCCCGGCATCATCGCGATCGCCAAACAACACGGGGTCGACGCGATCCACCCCGGCTACGGCTTCCTGTCGGAGAATCCCGATCTGCCGCGCGCCTGCGAGGCCGCCGGCATCACGTTCGTCGGTCCGCGCCCTGAAGTGCTCGACAAGCTCGGTGATAAGATCGTCGCCCGCAAGATCGCCGTCGAGGCGGGCGTACCCGTCTTGTCGGGCAGCGACGAGCCGCTGGCCAACGCCCGCGACGCCAAGAAGCTCGCCGAGCAGCTCAAGTACCCCGTGCTGCTGAAGGCGGCCAAGGGGGGTGGCGGGCGCGGGATGCGGGTGGTCAAGCGCGAGGAGGATCTGGCCGCCGCGCTCGAGCAGGCGCAGCGCGAAGCGCTCACCGCCTTTGGCTCGGGAGATGTCTTCCTCGAAAAGTTCATCCCCCGCCCACGCCACGTCGAAGTGCAGCTCCTCCGCGACAAGCATCGCAACCTGGTGCATCTCTACGAGCGCGATTGCTCGGTCCAGCGCCGCCACCAGAAGGTGGTTGAGATCGCCCCCGCCATCAACCTCGAGCCGGGGCTGCGGCAGGATATTCTCGACGCGGCGCTCGCCATCGGCCGGCAGGTCAACTACGAGAACGCCGGCACCGTCGAGTTCCTCGTCGACAGCGAGACCGGCGAGTTCTACTTCATCGAAGTCAATCCACGCATCCAGGTCGAGCACACCGTGACCGAACAGGTCACGGGCTTCGACCTGATCAAGTGCCAGATTCTCGTGGCCGAGGGGGCCTCGCTGGCCGACGAACGGATCGGCATCAGCTCGCAGGCCGACATTCGGGTCCGCGGTTTCGCCTTGCAAGCCCGCGTCACCACCGAGGATCCCGAGAACCAGTTCGTCCCCGATTACGGCCGGATCACCCACTATCGTTCGGCCGGCGGGATGGGCGTGCGGCTCGACGCCGGCACCGCGTTCTCGGGCGCGCTGGTCACGCCGTTCTACGATTCGCTGCTGGTCAAAGTGACCGTCTGGGCCAACCGCTTTCCCGACGCCGTCCGGCGGATGGAACGCTGCCTGCAGGAATTCCGCATTCGCGGCGTCAAAACCAACATTCCGTTCATCATCAACCTGATCAGCCATCCGACGTTCCTCGCGGGGGGTTGCACGACCCGGTTCATCGACGAGACGCCCGAGCTGTTCCAGTTGGTCGTTCGCAAGGACCGCGCCAGCAAGCTGTTCAAGTACCTGGGCGAAATCGCCGTCAATGGGCATCCGCTGGTGAAGCAGAAGCCAGCAAACGTCCGCCGCGAGCCGGCTCCCGTGCCGACGTTCGACCCAGCGCAACCGATTCCCCGCGGCACGCGCGATCGCTTGCGGGAGCTGGGCCCCGAGAAATTCAGCCAGTGGGTGCTCGAGCAGAAAGAGCTGCTGCTGACCGACACCACGTTCCGCGACGCCCACCAGTCGCTGCTGGCGACGCGGATGCGCACCCACGACATGCTCGAAGTGGCCGAGGCCTACGCGCACCTCGTCCCGCAACTGTTCTCGCTCGAGATGTGGGGTGGCGCCACGTTCGACACGTCGATGCGGTTCCTCAAGGAGTGCCCCTGGGAGCGGCTGGCTGACCTGCGCGCGCGCATCCCGAACATTCTCTTTCAGATGCTCCTGCGGGCGTCGAACGCGGTCGGCTATTCGAACTATCCCGATAACGTCGTCCGGGCGTTCGTTCGCGAGGCCGCCGCGGCCGGGATCGACAACTTCCGCATCTTCGACTCCCTCAACTGGGTGCCGAACATGCGCGTGGCGATGGAGGAAGTGCAAAAAGCCGGCGCGCTGTGCGAGGCCACGATTTGCTACACCGGCGACCTGCTCGACCCGCGGCGCGACAAGTACAACCTCCAGTACTACGTCGACATGGCCAAAGAGCTTGAGAAGCTCGGCGCGAACATCCTCTGCATCAAGGACATGGCGGGGCTCTGCAAGCCTTACGCCGCCGAGATGCTCGTTCAGACCTTGAAGCGCGAAATCGGCATTCCCGTCCATTTCCATACCCACGACACCAGCGGCATGCAGGCCGCCTCGGTGCTCAAGGCCGCCGAGGTCAATCTCGACATCGCCGACGGCGCCACCTCGTCGATGTCCGGGCTCACGTCGCAGCCCAACCTCGACGCCATCGTCGAGGGGCTCCGCTTCACGCCGCGGGCGACGGGACTCGAGTACGACGCCCTCCACCAGATCAGCCTCTATTGGGAGGCGGTCCGCCAGTTCTACGCCCCGTTCGAGAGCGGGCAGAAGTCGAACTCGGCCGAAGTCTACCGCCACGAAATGCCCGGCGGTCAATCGACCAACCTCTTCCAGCAGGCGCAGGCGATCGGCCTGGGAGGGCGCTGGCCGGAGATCTGCCGCACCTACGCGGCCGTCAATCAGCTCTTCGGCGACATCGTGAAAGTTACTCCCAGCTCGAAAGCGGTCGGCGACATGGCCCTCTTCCTGGTCAGCAACGACCTCTCGCCCGAGGAGATGCTGCAGGGCGACCGCGAGCTGGCGTTTCCCGAGTCGGTTGTCGACCTGATGGCGGGGCGGATGGGGCAACCGCCGGGCGGCTTTCCGAAAGCGGTGCAGAAACGCATCCTGCGCGGGGAGAAGCCCCTCAAGGGGCGCCCGGGCGCGAGCTTGCCCCCGGCCGATCTGGAGGCCACGGCCCGGGAACTCGCCGACAAGATCGGCCGCGAGCCGAGTCGCCAGGAAGTAATCTCGTACCTAATGTTCCCGCGCGTCTTTCTCGACTACATCGACCACCAAGGAAAGTACACCGACACCAGCATCCTGCCGACGCCGATGTTCTTCTACGGGCTCGACACCGGCGAAGAGCGGGCGATCACGCTCGAGCCCGGCAAAACGCTGATCATGCAGTTCCTTACGATCGGCGATCCGCAGCCCGACGGCACGCGAACCGTCTTCTTCGAGCTCAATGGGCAACCCCGCGCGGTGCGCGTCCGCGATCAAGCGCTCGAGCCCACCGAGGGGGGGAGCGTGAAGGCCAATCCGGCGGATACGCGCGAAGTTCCCGCGCCGATGCCCGGCATGGTCGTGACCGTGGCCGTGCAGACGGGAGATGAAGTCGCCAAGGGGCAGAAGCTGCTGACCATGGAAGCGATGAAGATGGAAACCACGCTCTACGCCGACCGCGACGGCGTGATTGGCGAAGTCCTCGTTCGCCCCGGCAGCCAGGTCGAGGGCGGCGACCTCGTGATCCGCTGGGAATAAAGCCTTGGTCCCGTTCGATCTCGACCGGCTGCGCGCCGCGCCCCACGTCGCGGCGCTCGAGTACCACGCCACCCTCGGCTCGACCAACGACCGCGCCTTGGAGCTGGTGCGAACCGGGCAGGTCGCCCCGCAGACCTTGATCCTCGCCGCCGAACAAACCGCCGGACGCGGCCGCGGCGGCAACCGCTGGTGGGCCAGCCCCGGCGCGCTGACCTTCTCCTACGTCGAGCGCCTCGCCCCGACGCTCGATCGGGCGGCCTGGCCCCGCTGGACCCTCGTCGCAGCCGTGGCCGTCTGCGACGTGATTGAGTCGCTCGCGCCCGACCTGCGGCCCGGCGTCCGTTGGCCCAACGACGTCCACGTGGCGGGGAAGAAAATCAGCGGCATCCTGGTCGAAGCCCCGGCGGTCGCCGGCGCGCAGCCGCCGCTGCTGGTGCTGGGAATCGGACTCAACGTCAACAACTCGCTGGCGGGCGCTCCCGACGAGGTGCGCGCGGTCGCGACGTCGCTCGTCGACTTGACGCGGCAGAGGCACGACCGCACCGACGTGCTGTTGCGCCTGCTCGCGCGGCTCCAGCAGCTCACCCTCCGACTCGCGGCGCAGGACAGCGAGCTGGTCGAACGCTGGCAGGCACTCTGCATCCTCAAGGGACGGCGCGTCGGGCTCAGACTTGGCGAACGCGAAGTGCTGGGGCTGTGCCAGGGAATCGCCCCGGATGGAGCCCTGCAGCTCGACACCCCGGCAGGGCGCGAGCGGTTCTTTGGCGGAGTGCTGACGCGGGTGGAGTAGGGCGCCACCTCGGCGTCCCGTGGATTCGAGCCCCGCTCGACCACTTTTCCTCCGACCTTGACTCGCGGCGGTCCGATGCAACTATCAGAAGAGGAACCGCGCGCGGCGGTTTGCCGGCTGCGCGCCAAGCAAATTCGACGAGCGCCCAGGTGGATGACCGGTCGGGATTGACCCGGCCGACAAGTTTGACTAATACCACGGCACAGTCGCCACGGACCGGCGCCTGTTGGTGAACCGACCGAACCGCTTGCCAACCCTCCGCGGAATCGGTTGTTCGAGGCCGTTAACGCCGACCTCGAACTCACCTACAGCCCACGGATGTGGAACGTGTTCAGTCCTACCTCCTCGCCCATTCAGCGACGGCGGCTGGACCGCCGGACGCTCGTTCTCGGCGGCACACTCGCGGTCTTGCTCGGGTGCCTGGCTGCCGGCGCCACGGCCCTTTCCCTGCCAGTCCCCGTCCACGAGGGCTCCGGGTTTCGAGCCACGGCGGGCCTCCTGCTGATCCTGCTCGCGCTGGCTCAAGCACGCATTCTCTATCCCCGCCGGATCTCGCGCGAGCGGCTGGCCGCCGTCGGACTCGGCTGCTGGCCCGGGGGAGTCCTGATCGCGCTGGCGAGCTTTGCCCTCGTGCTCGCGCTCGGCCCGGCCGCGGGCAGCGGGTTTTTGTTCCTGGCGCTCGTCGCCGCCGGCCATACCGGGCTCCTGGCGGCCGTGCGGTGGCCCGAGAAATTCGCGCGGACCCGCGCGCTGCTGAAGCGCCGCCACGTGCGGGGCGCCGGTTGGAGCCTCGTCGCCTGCGGCCTGGCCCTGGCGACGCTCGAAGCGGGCTTGCGCATCTACGGTCAGCTCGCCGACGATCGACTGCCGGTTGCGATTGCGGTCCAGGCGCAGCGGTTACCCCCCGGCGCGCAGGTGCGCGGCGCGACCGTCAACCAGCTCGGCTATTGGGGGCGCGACTTCCATCCCGCGCCGCGCCCCGGCGTGTTCCGGATGGCAGTGCTGGGGGACGAGTTGGCCCTGTCGGGCACGGCCACGACCAATTGCTTCGCC
>JAEUIK010000048.1 GCA_016793185.1 Planctomycetaceae bacterium
GTCGGGGAGGTTCGTCAGGATCGAGCCGTCGGCGGCAACGCGAAACTCGTCGTCTCCCCCTTCGGTCTTCGACCACTGGCGAGTGAGCCGGGCGTCGTAGCGGGCCGGGTCGACGGTTCCGGGCGGCGCGGGCTTGCCGGCTGTCCGTAGCTCGGCCGGCAGCTGGCGTACCAGCTCGTGCGACGGGATGGGCAGCACGCCGGGCTCGACCGCCGGGGTTTCGCGCGAAACCTGGCTCACCCACTGGGCGAGCTGCCGAAACTGTTCGGAGTCGCGCCCCTTCAGAATCGGCGTTTGAGTGGCTCCATGGGCTTCTCCCGCCGCCTCCAGCACGCGGCTCTCGGAGGGGTTGTCGCGATCGATGAAGGCCAGCAATTGATGCAAATTGCGCTGTGTGACGCGTCGGCTGGGAGGCGCCCCCCCTGCCCCGCGGACGAGTTTGAAGGAGTTCTTGGCCTGCGCCCCGTGACAGGCTGCGGTGGCACAATGGTTCAGCAACAACGGCTGCACCGTGTTGGCAAACCCCTCCATCGTTCCCGGCGGCATGCTCCGCACCAGGCGCTCGAGCTCCTGCGGCTGCACGGGTGCGGCCGCCGGAGCAGTGGCGGGCCGGTCTGGAGCGGGTTGCTGCTCCAGTTCGAGCCTGCGTCGCAGGACGGCGATTTTCGGATGGTTCGGCTCGCACGCGGATGCGGCATCGAGTTCGACGCGGGCCTCGCGCGGCATCTTGTTCTGAATGCACCAGTTGGCGAGCTTCAGATGGTCGTGGACACGCGGCTGGATCCGCGCGTCGCGCTGACGCTCGTAGGCTTCCTGCAGATCGCGACACTGCAGCACCACATGCTGACTCGACAGGTTGATAGCACCGGACTCCAGCGCCACGTAGTAGCGATCGCCGGCGCGCGTGATCTTGCCCGCCAGGGTCTGGCCGTTGCTCAGGACGAGCACCCCTTCCTGAGGCTCGAAGCGCAACGGCTCCTCGCCGGCCCTGGCAGGTGCCGCAATTCCGCTGACCACGATGAGCGCAAGGCAGAGCCTCGCCGGAGAGGGAGTTCGCATGGCGGCGGGAGAGTACGGCCATGCCCGCGAGGGGTCAAGACCACCGCCTGCCGGTTCACGCGGCGCGGCCAATCGGCATCAGCATGGTGCGCCAATTGCTGGGCCCGGTGGGGCGTTTGCGGTAGCCTCTGGTTTGCCGATTCACCCCGGCTTGACTATCTTGAGCTTTGCCGCTGGAGGTCGCGGCAGCACGAGTATGCTGGCATCGAGCCTGGTGCGACACAGGGGCGCAGCGAGCAAGGTGATCGCGTGGTGAAGTCGGCTGAATCCCGGCTCGGCATCGAGTCTGATCTCTGGTCCCAAATTCAGGGACGGCAGATCGTGATCGACGTCAGCAGCCCCTTTGTGTTCATCGGGACGTTCGTCGAGCTCAGGGGGGGCTTCCTGACCCTGACCGATGTCGATGCGCATGATCTGCGCGATACCTCGACCACCCGCGACCAATATGTGCGCCAGGTGCGTCTCCATGGCGTGAACGTGAACCGCAGCACCGCCTGGGTGCGGCTCGGCGAGGTCGTGGCCATCTCCGAGTTGGAAAGCGTCGTCGTGGACTAGACAATCCGAGGCCCCGGCAGTCGCGCGCCTGCTCGAAATTGAAATCATGGACCAGCAAGCGCCGCTCGAACGTCGCGAAACCTACTACGCCGGCACCGTCCAAGGGGTCGGTTTCCGCCACACCTGCCGCCAGCTCGCGGCTCGATTCCGCGTGACCGGCTACGTGCAAAACCTCCCGGACGGGAGGGTGTTGCTGGTGGCCGAGGGGGCCGCGGGCGAGTTGGACCGCTTTCTGGGGGCGGTCGAGGTGGCGCTGGCCGAACACATTCGCGCTACAACCCGCACGACCCTGCCCGCCGGGGGCGATTTCGACCAATTTGGCGTCCGCTACTGAGCTTCGGCGGCGCGCCGCGGGGGCTTGGTTCCGGTGGCGGGGATCACGTACACTAGGAGCTTTCCCCGCGAGCGAGCCTCGCGTCGGAACCCGAGCTGAACTCCCGATGCCGGCGCCGCGTATGACTTTCGGTCGCACTGCGGGACGGGTCGGGCGCCGAGGCGGAAGCAGTTCGTTCCCCGCGCCCCTGCCGGGGCCGGCCGAATTCGCCGCCGCGCGGAGCGGGGTACACCCCGCGCGGGCCCGAACGGCCCGCCGGCGGATGGGGACGCAGCACGACCAACCGGAACCTCGGAAGAGACGAAGCGACCATGCAATTGTTCGGCGCGACGGGCGTCTGGTTCATCTCGGCCTGGCCAGCAGCGGTGGGGGCCGTGGGCCTGGTCGTCCTGCTGGGGGTGCTGTACTTCCTCCTCTCGCTCGCGCTCCCCAAGGTCGCCGCGATCGCGCTGACCACCGCTAAGGCGGCGCTCGCCCACCCGTTGTTTTGGGTGGAACTGCTCATCGGCGCCGTGCTGTTGATCTTGATCTTCCCCTTCGTCCCGTATTACACGTTTGGCGAAGACGTGAAGATGCTCAAGGACTCGGGGCT
>JAEUIK010000117.1 GCA_016793185.1 Planctomycetaceae bacterium
GTCCAGGATTTCTTGGACGTCCGGTTTCAGTTCAAGGTCGTGATCTTCGAGGTACTTGAATACCTCGTGCTGCCTGTCCTTGACCTTTGTCCAATACTCCTCGGTGTTGCGCACAATCGCATCACTGATCAGCCTGGAGATGTTGCTCATGGACGGCTCTCCTGGGGAAGTCAACGGCGCGTGAAGTTGGGAAGGGGGAGCTTGCTGGCGATGGAGTCGCCGCAAGGCGTTACTCATCAATTGCATCGTGCGGTTACGGTACTCCTGCACGGCGATCGTCGTCGTCCCGACGGCTTTGGCCGCTTCTTTCGGCGTCAGCCCGTCGCGCCACAGAGCCAAGGCGATCTTGCGGTCATCCTCAGACTGCTGATCTTGTGTTTCGAGCGATACCGATAATCTGCCGAACGCGTCGCAGATGAGTTCGCGGACACGGTAGCGCGTCATTCGATACTCGGCGGCCAGGTCGCGGAGCGAGGCTTTGTCGTTAATCATCCGCATGAACAATTCGCGTTCCTCGGCCGGTAGCTCCGCCAGGCCCGCCTTGGCGTCGAGCAATTGATCCGCGGCAACTGGCGGCGCTGCAACGACTCGTTCGGCCAGGTGTGCCGCGTCCATCAGGCTGTTGTTCCAGGCGCGCAGGCGCCGCAATCGTGGCCGCGCATAGAGAATGAAGGCCCGATAGACGTATGTTTCAGGCCGGGCCAACTCGGCGCGATAGCGTTTTTGCAGGCCGGGCCACTGCTCGAGAAAGAAGTCGACGATCAAGTCGCGCGAATCCTCGAGCCTTTTCGGCGCGTTGCCGGCCGCGGCCATCCGCCGAAGCGCGCTATAGAGCAGCGGACGAAATTGGCCTTCGGCCGTCGCCCAATCCGCCTGCATGACCGCAGCCGAATCTCGCGGAGTCAATTTTGAGCTGAAGGGATTCACACCACGCTCGCTCGAGTTTCGCTCTCGGGTCCGTTTGGGTCGGTTGCAGGCGCGCAGCGACATGACAGGGTGCAACCGCGCCCTCTATCCATCGTTATTGCCAGAATAGGCGAGACTGGCCGAAAAAAATCACGCTCAGTCGAAGCGTCACCGTCTAAGTCGCCCCTGCAGAACGGCTTAGAGAGACATCGGCCCGCCGGAACGCCCGAGATTGCGTTCCGGATGTCGCGTGGACCGCGCGTGCTTTCAGCGCCCGAGGATCGAATTAGCCGCTCGCCAGACCCGCTCAGCCAAGCACTTCTTTCCCCAGCGCCAGAACCTCTTCGGCGTCGAGGATTTGGTCGTTGGCTTCAAAGAGCTGCTGAATCGCCCGTTTGTGGATCTTCATCTTGAGGCCGCCGACGCCGATGGCGCCGTAGGCGATGATACCGTCGCGATCGGCGGCTTTATCGGTCGGCTTGATGCCGGCCAGGCCCACCGGCGGCACGGCGTTGAGATCCACGGCGACTTTGAGGCTCGTCGCGTTGCGGCGGGCAGCGGCCGAGAGCAACTCGATGCCGGCGGCGCCGGCCGCAATCACCACGTCGACGCCGTCCAGAACTTTCTCGGCCTCATCCGAGTTTCCCGCGGCCACGGCGGAGAGGCGGCCGTCGGGTATCCGACCCACGATCGCCTCGCAGACGGCCTGGGCCTTGGCCTGCGACCGCGAGGCCACGCGAACCGTGCTCCCCTGCCCTGCCAGGAGCCGCGCGACGCGTTGTCCGACCGGGCCGGTTCCGGCCAGCACCAGGGCCGTGATCGATTTGAGATCGAGGTGCTTGCCGACGGCCAGCACGGCGGCCGCGGCGGTCGTGTTGGCGCCGTTGGCGTCCATCAGCACCGAGACGCGCATCGGTCCGAAAAAGGTCTGCCTGACCTCAGCCAGTAGTTCCTCGCCGGCAGCGACATTCGAGCCGCCGACGAAGATGGCCGTCTGGTGTAGATCCTCTGGGCCGCGCGTGAACATCGCGCCGTAGACCAATCCCCGCACATCGGCGACGGTCAGGCCGCCGTGGCGCAGCAGCTGATCGACGCCCGAGTCGATCGCCACGACGCTGTCGAAGACGCTCGGCTGCGGGTCGGGATCGAACTGCAGGAGGATCTTGGGCTTGGCCATGGGAGGGCTCGATACGAATTGCCGGGGCCCGGATGGCACTGCGGGACGAGCCCGCAGTGGCACCCGAGAAAGAGCATCAGGTCGACGGGAGTCGACGTGTCACTGGGCCCGGCGTGTTCGGCGCTCGCGCCGCGGACTAAAAGCCCTGGAACGGGTGCTTGGCCGTATCCTTGGCGGCGACCATTTCGGCGGCGGTGGGCTTGCCCTTCATCGCGGCCGCAATCGCCTGCTTGGTGGCTTCGTAGTTGAAGTCGTAGATCTTCTTGTTGTCTTCGGCGGCCGGGTGGATGAACACACCGCAAACGATCACCAGGTCCTCGGCCTTGTCGGCGGCGATGACGCCGGCGGCGACCGAATCGGCCACGGCCTTGGCCACGGCGGCCTGCGCGGGGCCGAACATTTGCACCGCCTGCTTCATGCCCTTGATGGTCACCTTGGTGACGAGCACCGTCGAGGGCTTCACCGCGACGTTCGGGGTGAGCACGGCCAGCAGGTTGGTGTGCCCTTCGCTTTGCCGGGCCAGGGCGTTGGCAAAGGCGTTCCCAACCGGGCCCGCCTTGTCGCCGATCAACAAGTCGATGTGGGCGATTTCGTTGCCGTCACCAACCAGAGCTTCTCCGACGTACATCGACATGATTCTGCATTCCCTTCTTTGCGGATGAACGAGTGAATTCGGTGCTCGCGAGGGGGGAGTGCCGTGGATTGCTCGCTGGCAACTCCCCGGGGCTGCGGCTGACCGCTGCCGCTGCGAGGGAATCGACGATATCAAATGAATTCCCAAATGCAAGTGCCCTAACAGCTTAGACGGGGCACGCCCCGCGCAAACCCCGGCGAGGGGTTGCGAGCCGCGCCGAGTCCAGTACCTTGGACGGCTCCTACCGGAAAAGTCGCCGCAGGCCACCCAGTCCCACAGCCGACTGGATTTCGCCTGAGCCAACCTGGGCCTGCCGACTCGGACCCCGATCGTCACGCAACTGCCTGTGTCAGCTCGTCGCGCGAGCAGGCCTGGCTGGGAGTGACCCCGTTCGTTTTCAGGATTGCTAGCAGTTGAAGGAGGAGGAAGGCATGATCTCGCATCTCGCACTGGCCACGACCCTGGCGCTGAACTACACCGCCTTGATGAGCCACACGGGCATCCCCAACGCCGTGCGCCCGGCGCCGGCCCCGCTGACGCCCGAGCAGCAAATCGCCGCATCGCTGCACCCGGTCGAGCAAAACATCATCGAGCGCACGAATGCCGAACGCGCCCGCTTTGGACTGCGCCGGTTGATTCCCGACTTGGGCTTGATTCGCTCGGCCCGCCGTCACGCAAGCTGGATGACCCGCAACCACCGCCTGCAACATACGACCGCCCCGGTGGGTGAGAACATCGCGCTCGGGCAGGAGAACAGCGCGCACGCCGTGCAATCGTGGATGAACTCGAGCGGGCATCGCGCCAACATGCTCAACACCCGCTACACTCGGGTCGGAGCCGCCGCCTACACGGCCACCAACGGGCGGATCTATTGGTGCATTCAGTTCCAGCCGTAGCGCGGCGCCCCGGCTCGGTGCCGTCGGAGAGTTCGAGTTTCGACGCGTGAACGAGCCGCTCATCATTCTCGGAGCCAGCGCCCGGGCGGCCGCCTACTCGGCCGCTCGGGCCGGCTTTGCTCCGTGGGCCGCCGATCTGTTCGCCGATGCCGACCTGGCGCGACTCTGTCCGGTGGTGCGGATCGAACGCTATCCGTGCGACTTCGGGAAGGTGGTCGGCCAGGCGCCCCCCGGGCCCTGGATGTACACCGGCGGCCTTGAGAATTACCCGGCCGTCGTCGAGCGCATCCACGCCGTGCGTCCGTTGCTGGGGTGCGCGGGGGCGACGCTGCGCCGCGCGCGCGACCCTTGGGCTCTGGCCGAACTGGCGCGCCGCGCCGGTTTGCCGGCACCCGAGCTGGCGCTGGCGGGCGCGGCCCTGCCGCGCGACGGTTCGTGGCTTCGCAAAGCCCTGCGCTCGAGCGGCGGGCTGCACGTGCGCTTCTGGGATGCGGACCACCCTGCCCCGGCCGAGAGGCGCGGCTGGTACTTTCAACAGCGCATCCTCGGGGACTCGCACGCGGCGGTCTTTGTCGCCGACGGCCAGCGCTCCGTTTGCCTGGGAATCACCCGACAGTTCGTCGGCGGCGACGACGAGCTCGGCTCGGCGGCCGGCGCACCCCGGTTCCATTACGCGGGCTCGGTGGGACCGGTGTCGGTCCCCCTCCCCGTACAGGCGGCACTCGCGCGGCTCGGCGAAACCCTGACCGCGGAATGGCGTCTGGAGGGATTGTTCGGCGTCGACTTCGTGCTGGCGGGAACCGATGGCTGGCCGCTCGAGCTCAACCCGAGGTTTCCCGCCTCGGTGGAGGTACTCGAGCGCGCCAGAGGTTTCTCGGCGGTCGGTTGGCATGTGTCCGCCTGCCGCGATCGGCTGCTTTATCCGCCGCCGAGCGACGGCAGCGAGCGGACGTGCGCGGGGAAGGTCGTACTCTACGCACTGGGGGGGGAGCGCATGGACGAGGATGGCTGCGCCGCGCTCCTGGCACGCAATCCCCAGACCGGCGCTCCGCAGATCGCCGACATTCCTGCCGAGCCGGGCAAGTTTCGCCAGGGCGAACCGCTGCTCACTCTGCTGGCCGAGGGAAACTCGCCAGCGATGGTGACGGCCCAGCTCACGGCGCGGATCGCCGAACTGCGAAGCTGGTACGCGGTGATGGCGGTCGCGCGTGGCCCGGGCTAAGATCGCAGCGTGCTGTGCGTGCCGCCAGGCAGGGTGCCTCCACGAGGCGCGCCCGGCACGCGCTTCACCACCCCACTAAGCTTCATGAGCGAGGGACATCGCATGAGTCGCGGCTGGCTCGCCGGCGTTCTCAGTCTGGCGATCGTGGCGGAGGCGGGGGCCGCCGACCCCTGCCAACTCTCGGCGCGGCACAAGTTCACGGTGCTCTCGAACAACGTGGGGATCTTCCCCGCGGCGGTCACGGCCTTGTATCCCGCCAAGCTGCGTGACAAGAAGAAGGAGATCCTCGCCGACGAGGTCGAGCGCGCGGCCGCCCTGGCCAAGGCCTTGCGCGAGTTCGCGGGGGATCCCGACGCGATCCTCCTGCAGGAGATCTGGTCGCCGTCAGCGCGCGACAAGTTGATCCGCGACCTGGGGCCCAAATATCCCCACGCGCGATACCCCGAAGTCGAGCAGGGGGACGTCGCGCTGCAGCCGGCGGGGTTGCTGATCTGCAGCAAGTTTCCGATCGAGCGCTTCGCCTTCCGCGAATTCACGCCCGGAACCGGACTCGACAAGCTCTCGCGCAAGGGAATTGCCGGCATACGGCTGACGATCGCCGGCCGCCCGGTCGCGCTCTTCACGACCCATCTTCAGGCCGGGGCCAAGCGCGATCCCACCATTCGGCCGGCGCAATTGCGCGAGTGTCATGCGTTCATCCGCGAGCTGGCCCCCGATTCCGACCACGCCACGCGGATCCTGGCGGGCGACTTCAACATCGACTCGACCGATAAACGGGCGTACGCCGAGATTTTCGCGCAGTTGCCGGGGGCTCGCGACAGCCACCGGCCCGGCTGCGGCCTGGGAAACCGCTCGGTCCGCCCGACCGAGAATCCTGACAAACGGCTCGACTATCTGGTGACGTTCGATGGCGTCGAGGCCATCTCGCAGATCGTCGATCCGGCCGGCAAGCAGATCGCCGATCACCTGGCGGTCTTCGCCACGGTGTCGCTCGATACTGCGGCGCTCGATCGCGGCGGGGAGTGAAATCCGCGTTACCAAGCCCGTTACGGCAGTTCTCGGATCTCGACGTCCTTGAACATCACCTGCATCGCCGGGCCGACGTGGACCTGCAGCGCGATGATCCCTTCTTTCGCGCCGACGTCGCTCTTCTCCGTGTAGTCGACCGCGGTGAAGCCATTGATCTTCTGGACGATTCGCGGACCGTCGACGGTGATCAGGTACTCGTTCCACTCGCCCGGCTTGATGTGCTTCTCGACCTCCTCGGGCTGGACGTCGGCCAGGATACCGCGTCCCCCCTCTTCGTAGAGGATGCCCATGTACCGCTTTTCGGCGATGTCGGCCTGGTAGCCCTTCACCACGTGGTCGGGATGCTGGGCGCTGCGGATTTGAATGCCCGAGTTGCCGTTGCGGAGCTTGAACTTGGCCTTCAGCTCAAAATTCTTGTACTTCTTCTTGGTCGACAGGAACGAGTTCTTCTTGATGGGCTTGGCTTCGGTCGAGCCGACGATCTGGCCATCCTTGACGCTCCAGATCTCGGGGTCGCCTTGCCAGCCGGCCAGCGATTTGCCGTCGAACAGGGGTTGGAAGTCGGCCGCTGCGACCGGAGCGTGGAAGCCGGCCAGCGCGGCAACGACGGGGCAAAGGACCAGCAGTCGAACATGGCAAGGCATCGGTGGTGCTCCCCAGATGTGGTGTGAATCAGGGAGCATTGTACGTGCGGCCCGCACGGCGTGCCACTCGCGCGGATGCGCGCCCCACACGCTGTTTGCCCGGCGCAACGACGCCTGTCCGGGGAGGGCGAAGAGGTCGCCCAGCAGATCGAAGAGGCCGGTGGGAGTCGAACCCACTTGGATCGGGTTGCAGCCGATTGCCTGGCCGTCTGGCTCCAGCCTCATGGTCCCGTCGCGGGACACTAAGAGAATCGACCGCCGGAGCGCAACGCTTTAGTCCAGACCTCGGGGGTTGTTTGCTGGCGAGCGGTTGCGCGCAGCCGTTTGCCAGCACTTTTCGCGGTCGAGCCGCCGGCCGGAGCGCCCGTCAGACCCCCTGGAGGGCTTCGTTGATCGGCCCCAGGTAGGCCTGCGTGAAGATGCGGAACACCATCAGGATGATGATCCCCGCGACAATCGCCCACACCGCGAACCCCGCCAGCATCGTCAGCGTCGCCAGCGCCTGACGGGCCTGATCCTGGTACTGTCGCGAGACGACCGCCATGGTCTCGGGCAGGCGCCCGCTGCGCTCGCCGACTTCGATCGAGTCGAGGAAGGAGGCGGGGAAGCCGCGGGCGTCGCGGAGCACTTCGTGGATTTCGCGCCCTTGCTTGAGACCGCGCGTCACGTCGTCCGACATTGCGCGATAGCGGGGGCTCTGCGTCGTGCGCAAGCTGAGGGGTAGCGCCTCGAGCACTCCCATCCCGGCCTCGAGCGTCATCTCCAAGGCCCAGGCGAAGCGCGACAGGACGAGCGTTTGCAGACTGCGGCCGAAAACGGGAATGCGGAGCATGAGCGCTTCGAGCGTCTGCCCCCAGCCCGTGCCGCGTTTGACGATCTGCACGAGCGCCAGGATGACCGCCGCCATCAGGCCGATGAAGGCCACGTAGATCGCCAGTCCGCGGTTCCCTACCAGCGGCTGACCCATGACCGTGATGCCCAGGATATTCATCGGCTCCGAATTCGTCATATTGCCGATCAGGCCCATGACCCAGATCAGGAATCCAATGATGAAAATCGCGGCGCCGAGCTGCAGCATGGGCCAGGCGATCGTCGCGCGGAAGGAGCGGCGCAAGGCGAGTTGATTCTCGTAGTTCTCAGCCAGGCTGCGAAACACTTCCGGGAGCTTGCCGGTCCGTTCTCCCACCTCCACCAACTCGCGGAAGAGGGGCGGAAAGTAGTTGCCGGCCGAGTTCAAGGCGTCGCTGAGGGTGTACCCCTGTTGGATCCGCGCCGCCACGGGCTCGAGCTGGCCGGGCAGCGTGCCGCCCCCTACCGCCTCGCGGGCAAAAACGCGGCGGATATCGACGCCCGCTTCGAGCGACGTCGCCAGGCGGCGGCTCAATTGGGCAGCGCTGGCCAGGCTGATGCGCGAACCGCCGAACATACTGTCTCGCGATGCTTGTCCAATGGGGAGGATCGATGCCGCAAAGTAGTCGCGGGCTGCGTGCGGCGGCGGGCTCGGTACTGACGCCCCCGGCCGAGGATGGCAATCGCACGCCGCCACGGTTCGATTATAGCGCGAATCTGCGGCGGGAGCCTCCCGCAAGTCTGGGGAAATCTGTTAGAATGCCGGCCGCGGCATGAGAGGTCGTCGGCGGCGACCTCGACTTCCGGCTCGACCAGACTCTTCATCGCTCCCGCGCGGACAAGCCTTGCTCATGCGAACGTGGAACACCGTGGCGATCATCGGAGTCGGCCTGATTGGCGGCTCGATCGGCCTCGCGCTCCGCACGCGGAATCTGGCCAATCGCGTGGTCGGCATCGGTCGCCGACAGGAATCGCTCGCCACGGCGCTCGGGGTCGGAGCCATCACCGAAGCCACGACCGAGATCGCGCCAGGCGTTGCCGATGCGGACTTGATCGTCGTGGCGACTCCCGTCGGGCAGATCGTCGAGCATGTTCGCCAGGCTGCCGCGGCCTGTCCTGCGCGTGCCCTCTTGACCGACGCCGGCAGCACTAAGGGGGAGATCGTCGCCGCATTGAGCCAGGCCCTCGCGCCGTCGGCGCGGTTCATCGGCAGCCACCCGATCGCCGGCGGCGAGAAGCAGGGGCCGGCCGAAGCTCGTCCCGATCTCTTCGTCGAGCGGCTGGTCGTGTTGACGCCTACGGCCGCGACGCCTCCCGAAGTTGAGGCTGCCGTGACCGAGTTTTGGGAGAGCCTGGGCGCGCGCACCCGCCGGCTCTCGCCCGAGGAACACGATCGGCAACTGGCCTGCTCGAGCCATGTCCCGCACCTGGTCGCGGCGATGCTCGCCCAGGCGACGGATCGCGCGGCGTTGCCCTTCACCGGCACGGGCTTCCGCGATACCACGCGGGTGGCGGCCGGCGATCCGGAATTGTGGACGCAGATTCTGCTAGCCAACCGCGGGCCCGTGCTCGCGGCACTCGCGCCGTTCGAGGCCGCACTCGGCGCCGTCCGCGACGCGCTCGAGCACAGCGATGCGCGAGCGCTGCGGCAAGCACTTCAGGAGGCGAAGAACAAACGCGATGCTGTGGGAAGTTGATATCTACCCCAAGAAGGGGCTGCCCGACCGCGCCGCCGAGCGCTTGACTGCCGCGGCGCGCGACCTGGCGATACATGCCGCCTTGCCGGTCACCGTGGCGCAAAGCTACCTGGTGCAGGGAGCGTTCGCTCGTCCTCAGATCGAGCAACTCGCGGCCGAACTGCTGGCCGACGGAGTCGTCGAACAAACGGTGATCGCTCCCGTGGGGGATGCGGCACTCGAGGCGCCGCCGGCCGGGCGCGAGCGTCTGGTCCATGTGCTGCCCAAGCCCGGCGTGATGGATCCCGTGGCCCAGAGCGCGCTCGCGGCGTTCTCGGATCTGGGGCACCAGGCCGAGGCGATCCGCACGCTGCGCAAGTACTGGTTCGGCGGCCTCAACGACGCCGAGCTGAAGATCATTGCCACCAAGCTGCTGGCCAACGACGCCATCGAGCAGGTCGTGATCGGACCGCTCACCTTCCAGCAGTTGGACCTGGGCTCGGCGTATCAGTTCCAGCTCGTTACGGTCCCGATCCGCGAGTTCGATGATGCGGCGCTCGAACGCTTGAGCCGCACCGGGCAGCTCTACCTGTCGCTGGTCGAGATGCAGACGATCCGCGATTATTTTCGCGAGCTGGGGCGCGATCCCACCGACGTGGAACTCGAGACCGTCGCCCAGACCTGGAGCGAGCACTGCAGCCACAAGACGCTCAAGGGACGCATCCGCTATCGCGACGAGCGCGGCGAAACCCAGTTCGCCAACATGCTCAAGGAAACGATCTTCGCCGCCACGCAACAGCTCCGGCAGCGCTGGGGAAAGCACGACTGGTGCGTGAGCGTCTTCGAGGATAACGCCGGCGTCGTCACCTTCGACGACACTTGCCACGTCGCCTTCAAGGTCGAGACGCACAACCATCCCTCGGCGCTCGAACCCTACGGCGGCGCGAATACCGGGCTGGGGGGCGTGATTCGAGATTCCCTCGGCACCGGACTCGGCGCCCGCCCGATCTGCAATACCGATGTCTTTTGCTTCGCTCCGCCGGACACCGATCCCGCTTCGCTCCCCGCGGGCGTGCTGCATCCCCGCCGCGTGATGCAAGGCGTCGTCTCGGGCGTTCGCGACTATGGCAACCGGATGGGCATCCCCACGGTGAATGGCGCGATTTACTTCGACCGCCGCTACCTGGGGAACCCGCTCGTCTTTTGCGGCAACGTTGGCACGATTCCCCTCGACAAGGTCCACAAGGAAGCCCGCCCAGGCGATTTGATCGTCGCCGTCGGCGGGCGTACCGGCCGCGATGGCATCCACGGCGCGACATTCAGCTCGGCCGAGCTTACCGAGCACAGCGAGACGCTCTCGGGCGGGGCGGTGCAAATCGGCAACGCCATCACCGAGAAAATGGTCACCGACGTGATTCTCGCCGCCCGCGACCGCGGGCTCTACACGGCGATCACCGACTGTGGCGCCGGGGGCTTTTCGAGCGCGGTCGGCGAGATGGCCGAAAAGATCGGCGCCGAGGTTCACCTGGAGCGAGCACCTCTCAAGTACGCCGGGCTCTCCTACACTGAGATCTGGATCTCCGAAGCGCAGGAGCGGATGGTGCTGTCCGTTCCGCCCGAGCATTGGGGGGAGTTCGAACAGCTCTGCCGCTCGGAAGGGGTCGAGGCCACGGCCATCGGGACGTTCGTGCCCACCGGCCGGCTGAAGCTCCTCTACGGCGAGCAGCAAGTCGCCGATCTCGACCTGAAGTTTTTGCACGACGGACGACCGCCGGTAGTGCGTGAGGCCGTGTATCAGCCCGCGCCGGTCGAGCCGCTCAACCATACGCCGATCAGCGCGCTCGATTCGGCGGAGACGCTCGTCAAGATTCTGGGCTCGCTCAACGTGGCCAGCAAAGAGTGGGTGATCCGCCAGTACGATCACGAAGTGCAGGGGGGAAGCGTCGTCAAACCGCTCGTGGGGGCAGCCAACGACGGGCCGAGCGACGCGGCCGTCGTGCGGCCGGTGCTCAGTTCGCGACGCGGAATCGTGATTGCCTGCGGCATGAACCCGCGCTACGGCGACTTCGATACCTACTGGATGGCCGCCAGCGCCATCGACGAAGCGGTGCGCAACTGCGTAGCGGTCGGCGCGGACCCGTCCAAGATCGCGCTCTTGGACAACTTTTGCTGGGGGAACACCGATCGGCCCGAGACGCTCGGCTCGCTGGTCCGCGCAGCGTTGGCTTGCCGCGATCTGGCCCTGGCCTATGGCACCCCCTTCATCAGCGGCAAGGACAGCCTCAACAACGAATTCCGCTACGTCGACTCCAGCGGCGTGCAGCAGCTGATCGCGATTCCGCCGAGCTTGCTCATCAGCGCCCTAGGGCAGATCGACGATGTCGCCCGGGCGGTGACCATGGACTTCAAAGAGCCCAACCATCTCCTGTACATCGTAGGGGGGACGCGCCACGAGTTTGGCGGTTCACACTTCGCGCTCGTGCATCGACTGAGCGGCGGCGAGGTGCCCCGCGTCGACCCGGCCGTCGCTGCCAAGACCTTCGCGGCCGTGCATCAAGCGATCGCGACCGGAACGGTCCGGGCCTGTCACGACCTGAGCGAAGGGGGACTGGCCGTGGCCGCGGCCGAGATGGCGTTCGCCGGCGGGATCGGGGCGCGGATCGAATTGGGCGACATGCCGGCCGACAAACGGCAGGTCGACGCGGCGCATCTCGACGCGATGCTGCTGTTCAGCGAGTCGAACTCGCGGTTCCTGTGCGAAGTGCCGCGCGACCAGGCGAAGCACTTCGAAGCCAAGCTGGCCGGGATTCCTCACGCCTGCATCGGTACGACGCTGGCAACCGACCGGCTGGAAATCTTCAGCGCCGCCGGCGGCGCCGACCTGATCGACCTGCCGCTGGCCGAGTTGAAAGCCGCCTGGCAGAAGCCGCTGGCCTGGTGAATTGAGATCAGCAAGACTCCAATCCGATTGAACTAGTTCGAAAGTAAAGATCATGCCGCAACCCCGGGTACTTGTGCTACGTGCACCGGGCACGAACTGCGATGTCGAGACCGCCTACGCCTTTGAGCAGGCCGGCGCGAAGGCCGATCGCTTGCATGTGAATCGGATCCTCGAATCTCCCGGCAAGTTGGCCGATTACCAAGTCGTCTGCCTCCCCGGCGGCTTCAGCTATGGCGACGACCTGGCCGCCGGCCGCATCCTCGGCACGCAGTTGAAGCACCACCTCTTCGAGCCGCTGCGCGATTTTCAGCAGGCGGGCAAGCTGATCCTCGGTATCTGCAACGGCTTTCAGATCCTGATGCGCTCGGGGCTGCTGCTGCCCGACGAAGTTGGCGCGAATGGCAAACAGTCGCCCGCCACGCTGATGCTCAACGACTCGGGGCGCTACGAAGCCCGCTGGGTGAAGCTGGAAGTGGCCGGATCGCCTTCGCCGTTTTTTGCCGGATTGCAGCAACTCGAGTTGCCGGTCGCCCATGCCGAGGGACGGTTCGTGCCGCGCGATGAGACGGTTTTGCAGCAGCTCCGCACAAACAAGCAGATCGTGCTGCGCTACGTCGACGGCGCCAACGGCAACGCGCATCCGGCCAGGTATCCTGCCAATCCCAACGGGGCCGTCGACGACATCGCCGGCATCTGCGACATCACCGGACGCGTGTGCGGGCTGATGCCGCACCCCGAACGGTTCATCGATCCGATGCAGCATCCGCAATGGACGCGTCGCCCATCGGCCTCCGAAGGTGCCGGCCTGGCGATCTTCAAGAATGCGGTGCGGTATTTTTCATGAATCCCGCAGAGCGCACCGACGACGATGGTTCCCACGCCGCCGAGGGTGACACCGAGGCGACGCGGACCCCTTCGTATCCCGATGATACGCTCGCGGCAGCCCTCGCGCGTCACCAGATCGAACTCCCCGCCGAGCAGATCGCTCAGCTCGATGCCTACGCCAAGTTGCTCTGGGATTGGAACGAGAAGATCAATCTCACCCGCCATACGGACTACGAAAGATTCGTCGCCCGCGATGTTGTTGACTCTTTGGCCGTGGCCGAGTTGCTGGAGACGAGTGAAAAGGTCCTCGATGCCGGCACCGGTGGCGGAGTGCCGGGCATCATTCTGGCGATCGTCCGGCCGGACGTTTCGGTCAGCTTGTGCGATTCGGTCGCCAAGAAAGCCCGCGTGGTGGGCGAGATCGTTGCCGCACTCGGGATCGAAGTGCCGGTCCATCACGCGCCCGCTCAGGAGATCGTCGAAGAGTATCCCTTCAACACGGTCGTCTTTCGCGCGGTTGCCCGGCTAGCAAAAATCCTCACCTGGATGCAGCCGCATTGGGGGTCGTTCGACCGGCTGCTGTTGATCAAGGGTCCGCAATGGATCGACGAGCGCGGCGAAGCCCGGCATCACGGGCTGTTGCGCGAGATGGAGCTGCGCCGGGTGGCACACTACCCGCTGGCGGGCACGGAGTCGGAGAGCGTGATCCTGCAGGTGCGGCAGGAGGATGTGTGAACGCGATCGAGCTTCATCGCGGCTGACAGTAAAGAGTCGGTAACCGCAGATGACGCAGATTTCGCAGATGGAATGCGAGGGAGATCGCGGAGCTAAGTCGCGCTGGGTCGTCTTTCACTTCAAATCTGCGTCATCTGCGAAATCTGCGGTTTGAATTCGTCTTCCCGCAACTCGAAATCGCCATTCAACTCGCTGTTTGCTGTGCTACCGGCGCTTCTCGTCCGCCTCCCAGCCCCCGTTGAGCCCCCGGCAGCGTTTCTCTATAATCCCCGTCTTCTAAAGGGAATAAGTGATCTCGCATGCGGCCCGCGCTGTTGGCCGCGACAGGCAGTCGGCTCGACGTAAAGAGCTGACGCCGTAACCAGTTAAGGGAATTCTGTCGATGGCCGATTTGATTGCTCCGCATGGTGGTTTGACCGAGCCCGTCTGCTGCACCGTCAGCGCCGGTGAGATGGATGCCTTTCTGGCCGCGGCTGCCAAGTTGCCGCAGGTGCCGGTGAGCGATGCCGACCTGTCGACCGTCTATCGCTTTGGCGACGGTGCCCTGAGCCCGCTGACCGGCCCGGTCGACGGCAAGACCTTCCATCAGATCCTCGACCACGGCTTTATCGAACACAACGGCAAGAAGTACGCCTGGACGATTCCGCTGGCGCTGCCGGTCACCAGCGAGCTGGCCGGCAAGCTCAAGGCGGGCCAGGAAGTCGCGCTCGTCAACACGGCGGGCAAGATCGTCGCCACGCTCAAACTCAGCGACGTCTACGAGTGGGACAAGGCCAAGTACCTCAAGAGCGTTTACGGCACCGAGCGCACCGACCACCCGGGCGCCGACATGGTGCTCAAGGGCGACGCCGACAAGACGCACTTGCTCGGCGGCGAGATTCGCGTGCTGCCGCAGCCCAAGAACAGCAAGTTCGGCAAGTACGTGCTCAGCCCGCGCGAAGTCCGCAAGCTGCTGGCCGAAAAAGGCTGGAACCGTGCGGTCGCCTTCCAGACGCGCAACCCGCTGCACCGGGCACACGAGTACGCTTTGGTCTACGGCCTCGAAACGCTGTTGCGAGCCGGGCACAACGCCGGCGCCGTGCTGAATCCGTTGATCGGCGAAACCAAGGGGGACGACGTCCCGGCCGACGTGCGGATGCACACCTACGAAGCGTTGATCGACGCTCGCGGCATCGGCGAGGGAGATAGCGATGCGCAGCTCTGGTCGTCGCGCGGCGAGCAGGTGCCCGATCGCGTGATCCTGCTGGGCCTCGACATCAAGATGTTCTACGGCGGTCCGAAGGAAGCGGTGATGCACGCCATCTATCGCCAGAACTACGGCTTCACCGACATCGTGATCGGCCGCAAGCATGCCGACGCGCCTTATGCCGATGGTTCGCCGATCTGGGGCGACTTCGACGCTCAGGAGATTTTCGGCAAGCTCGGCGGCGATTTGAAGATTCAGCCGCTCAAGGTTGGCTTCGCCGCCTATTACGAGTCGGCCGGCCGCGTCGATCTGATGGACGACCATCCCAACGAGAAGCCGGTCTTCATCTCGGGCAAGGACGTCCGCAAGACGCTGCTCGAGGGGAAAGAGGTCGATCCGCGGATTATGCGTCCGACGACTTCGCGGATCCTGGCGGCCGCGATGGCGGGCAAGGCCTAAAGCCATCCCGCCCTGCCGACGTCGCGGATCTGTAACCGAGGAAGAGTTAAACGCAGATTTCGCAGATGACGCGGATTCGATGGAAGCACTCGGAGCGTCGCGCATGTCTCTCCGTTGTTGCTAGCAGCGAATTCTGCGCAATCTGTGGTTTGATTTGAATCTCGGTCGACTTGCTTTCCCTGGATGTCGGGTGATGGCAGACCTCATCATTGATCGCGCGCAGTCCTCGGACGTCCCGGCGATCACGCTTATTCATAACGAGGCAATCACCTACACGGTCGCTTCGTGGTTCGACGAACCGCGCAGCGAAGCCGAGGTGGCCCGGTGGATCGACGATCGGGTTCGCGCGGGGCATCCGTTTCTGGTTGCGCGCCTTGACGGCCAGACGGTCGGCTTTACCAGCTACGGACAGTTCCGCCCCTACCCTGGCTACCGGCACACCGCCGAGTTATCGATCTTTGTCGATGCCGCCTATCGTCGCCAGGGCGTTGGACGCCGATTGATTGAAGCGCTCGTCGAGCACGCCCGGCAGGCCGGCATGCACTCGATCGTGGCGGGCATTGAGGCATCCAACGAGCCGAGTCTCGAACTGCACCGCCGGCTGGGGTTCGTCGAAGTCGGCCGCCTGCCCGAGGTAGGACGCAAGTTCCAGCGCTGGCTGACGCTGGTCTTCATGCAGAAGATGCTCTGAAGCGAGCTCTGCGATTGCTGGAGCCGAATTCGCGGACCTAGATTCGCCTTCTGTAGCTGGCCTCTCCGAGGCCGGCTGTAATTCGCCCTCGCCCCGGTACTCCGGGGAGAGGCGTTGGGAGGTGCGTCGAGGCGCGGCAGTCTCTGATGCGTTGAGGTGGTGGCGGGGTCGGCAGCCCGC
>JAEUIK010000134.1 GCA_016793185.1 Planctomycetaceae bacterium
CTGGCGCGCCCATCAGCGGGTGACGCCGAATGGATGGTTGGGTTCCCGCGAATCGTCCCGCTCACGTACTTGACGGAGACTTCCTCATGGATGGCACCCAGATCTCTCGATTCGGCGTGTTGAGACAGTGGCGTCCCCCCGCTTGACAGCCCCCTTGGGCCTACCCTACCATCACTCGTTCGCCATCATTGGCGGACCGTCGCTGCTTGGGGCCTCGCTGCCCGCCGCCCGGTTGTTGGTAAGTTCTATCCGAGCCTGGGGTTCGGACTTCAAGGGTCGATTGCCATGGCAGTTCCTAAGCGCAGACAATCCAATCAGAAGACCCGCTCGCGTCGGGCTCACGACTTCCTCACGCCGAAGCAACTGGCCTCCTGCCCCCAGTGCAGCACGGCGATCCCCACGCACGTGGTCTGCCCGAACTGTGGCTACTACATGGGCCGCACGGTCGTCGAAGCGAAGGAATAAGCCCGGGCGGCAAGCCCTGCGGTCGGTTCGTTCAGGGCTTGCCTTCGATCGCCGATTCTCGGCAGCGCGAGCTTTGCTGCGCTCGCGGCGACTTGCTCGATGGCGTTTGCCCTGAGCGCACAGCGGCGCCACTTTTTGCTAGCAATGCCAGCCCGATCCTCTGCTGGCAACGCACTCGCGCAGACTCGCCTAGCGGCCTTTTGGGCAGGGCTGCTAAACTCTGCCGCGCCCGGTAGATCGGTTTTTCGGATTGCACTGGAGTGTTCACCCTCGTGCGAACCGATGCTGACCGGCCGGTGCTGTGGCGGCAGCAGGGCGCTACCAGGGCAGCAATGCTACTCATGACGGCGCAAACGTTGAGTTGATCGAACCAGGGAGCCTCCGACCCAGGGGGGCACGGATGTCAACCGCCTTCAATCGTCGCACTTCCGGCGGCGCGGATCTCTCGCTGCTGCGCGCCGGCTCGGTCGGAGGGCTCAAACCCCGCTCGAACCTGACCCGCGAGACGCAGCTCAGCCTCCAGCTCCGCTCGGCGATTTACGGCACCGGCTGTTACGTGCCGGAGCGCGTGCTCGACAACGCCGAGCTCGAGCGGATGGTCGAGACCGACGATCAGTGGATCGTCGAGCGGACGGGCATCAGCGAGCGGCGCATCGCGGCCCCCGATGAAACGACTTCCACGATGGCCATTACGGCCGGCCGCCAGGCGTGCGCCGATGCCGGTCTCGATCCGGCCGAGCTGGATCTGATCATCGTGGCGACGATCACGCCCGATCATCTCACGCCCGCCTCGTCCTGCCTCGTGCAGCAGGCGTTGGGCGCCAAGCGGGCCGCGGCGTTCGATCTAAGCGCGGCTTGCACTGGCTTTCTGTACGCGTCGACCGTGGCGACCGGGATGATCACCTCGGGGATGTACGAACGGGTGCTGGTGATCGGTTCCGAGACCCTTTCGCGCTTTACCGACTACACCGACCGCAATACCTGCATCCTCTTCGGCGATGGCGCCGGGGCCGCTGTGTTCGGCCCGCGCCGCGACGGGACGGGCATCCTCTACACCAAGATCTACGCGGATGGCGAGTACGCCGACCTGCTGCGGATCTACGGAGGGGGCTCGAAGCAGCCCCCGTCGCTCGCCTCGCTGGCCGCGCGGGATCACTATCTGCACGTGGCGGGCCGGCAGGTCTTCAAGTTCGCCACCAATGTCTTCGTGCAAATGATCGAGGAGGCCCTCGACGCTTGCGGGATGACGCAAGACGACGTGGCGCTGGTGATTCCGCACCAGGTGAACGCGCGGATCATCGACGCCGCGGTGCGCCGCCTCGGTTTGCCGACCGAGAAGTGCTTCATCAACATCGACCGCTACGGCAACACGTCGTCGGCCAGCGTGCCGATCGCCTTGGACGAGGCCCGCCGCCAAGGGAAGCTCAACCCGGGGGATGTCGCCATCCTGCTCGGCTTTGGCTCTGGCCTGACGTGGGGTGCAACCGTCCTCAAAATGTGATAGAACCCAGCCGCAGTGGAGCCGCCACGTGGGGCGCGGTTCCCATCTCCGGACAGCGGCGCCTAGCGGCCTCAGGTCGCTCGACCCGGCTTGAGCCCGCAGCGGGCTGCCGCGCGACTGGGTAAGGACTTTCGAGCGTGACCAAGATCGCATTCTTGTTCCCCGGCCAGGGAGCGCAGACGGTCGGCATGGGACGCGAGCTGGTGGAACGCCTACCAGCCGCCCGGCGGCTGTTCGACGTGGCCCAGGAGATTCTCGGCTACGACCTGGCGAAGCTCTGCGCCGCGGGGCCGGCCGACGAGCTCGATTCGACCGTCTACAGCCAGCCAGCACTCTTCGTGACCAGTCTGGCCGCGCTCGAATCGCTCCGCGAACTAACCCCCGACGTCGTCCTGGCCTGCGAGGCCGCGGCCGGACTGAGCCTGGGCGAGTACACGGCCATGGTCTTTGCCGGCGCGATGGAGTTCGACGTGGGCTTGCGCGTCGTGCAGGCCCGCGGCGCCGCCATGCAGGATGCGGCCGACGCCCGCCCCAGCGGCATGGTGAGCATCCTGGGCCTGGAACGGGGCCAGGTGCAGGATCTCTGCGACCAGGCCCGCGGAGATGGCGTGCTCGAGATCGCGAATCTTCTCTGCCCGGGCAACATCGTGATCTCGGGCACCAACGAGGCCTGCGAACGCGCCGCGCAGCTGGCTGAAAAGATGGGGGCGATGAAGGCGATCCCGCTGGCCGTGGCCGGCGCCTTCCACACGCAGATCATGCAACCCGCGGTCGAGCGGCTGGCCGCGGCGCTGGCCAATGCCCCCCTCAAGAAGCCGACCATTCCAGTGGTTTCGAACGTCGACGCCCAGCCGCATACCGACCCCGACGAAATGCGGGCGCTGTTGATCAAGCAGGTCGTCTCGCCCGTCCGCTGGGAAGACTCGATGCGGTACCTGCTGGGGCAAGGGTACGACCAGTTCTACGAAGTCGGCCCCGGCCGTACGTTGCGGGGACTGATGAAGCGCATCGACCGCAAGGCGGCCTGCGACGGCGTCAACGTTTGAGCCCCCCGCGGCGGGCGGCTCCAGTTCAAACTACTCACAAAGTGGACGAAGCTACGAGGGAGACGTAATGGCCGAGCCGGTCTTGGGTACGATTCAGACGGATCTTTCCGGGCAGACAGCGTTGGTGACGGGGGCCTCGCGCGGGATCGGCCGGGCGATTGCTTTGTCGCTGGGACGCTGCGGAGCCCGCGTGGCCTGCGTCGCCCGCGATGCCGCCAAACTGGCCGAGACGGTCGACGCCATCCGGGCTACCGGAGGAGAGGCGGACGCCTGGACCTGCGACGTGACCGATGGACCGAAGATCAACGAACTGGTCGACCAGGTGGTGGCCAAGTACGGCGGGCTGCAAATCCTCGTCAACAACGCCGGCATCACCCGCGATACGCTCTTGCCGAGGATGGAAGATGCCCAGTGGGACGAGGTGATCCTGACCAACCTGCGAAGCACGTTTCTCTTCACCCGCGCCGCCACGCTGGTCATGATGCGGGCCCGCTATGGACGCGTGATCAACATGGCGAGCGTCTCGGGGCTGGTCGGCAATCCTGGGCAAGCCAACTATGCCGCCTCGAAGGCGGGCATCATCGGCTTCACCAAAACGGTCGCCCGCGAGTTTGCCGGCCGCAACATGACGGTCAACGCCGTGGCCCCGGGCTTTATCACCACCGACATGACCGCCGCGCTGGGCGAACTAGTCAACGAGGAGGTCAAGAAGCGGATTCCCGCCAAACGCTTGGGGCGCCCCGAGGAGATTGCCGAGGCCGTGCTGTTCCTCGCGAGCCGGGCCGCGGGCTATATTACCGGCCAGGTGCTGACCATCGACGGCGGGATGACGGCTTAATGCTCCGCCGACGCGAGCACGGTGCGGTCGCCGCGCCCGAGACTTTCGCGCCAGCTTGTGACGGTTGACTGTTGGGCGGCAACTCACGAGTCACGCAGGGCCCAGCGCCGCAGTGCGGCAAGACTTTGCGCCGGTTCAGGACGTATAGACACGTCCCCGGAAACTCGCTATATCTTAACCAACCTCACGGGGCTACGGTGGCACCGTGTTGGCGTAACCTACCGCGAGCGAAAGCTTTCGGAAGCGAAAAACGACGGGCTGGGTAGAACGGTCCTGTCCTTTTACCTTCCCAGTAGGTTTCTGCGAGGAGCAGTACGGTGGCTTCAGTCGACGAACGCGTAATTGCCATTGTCGCCGAGCAACTCGGCGTCAACAAAGACCAAATCAACCTCGAGACTTCGTTTGTCAATGATCTTGGCGCGGATTCTCTCGATACCGTCGAATTGGTGATGGAACTCGAAGAAGAGTTCGACATCAATATCCCCGACGACGCCGCCGAAAAGATTCAGACCGTCGGCCAGGCGATCGAGTACATCAAAAAAATGCAGGCCTAGATGAAACGACGGGTCGTCGTAACGGGTCTCGGCGCGGTCACGTCTCTCAGTTGCAAAGTCCCCGATCTCTGGCAGCGAATCCTGGCGGGCCATAGCGGCATCCGCCAGATTCGTCTGTTCGATACCGCCGATTTCAAAGTGAAGTTCGGCGGCGAGATCAGCGACTGGACGACCGAGGGATACCTCGCGCCGAAGGATGCGAAGCGTCTCGATCGCTTCACGCAGTTCGCCATGGTCGCGGCCACCGATGCCGTGACCGATTCCGGGATCGACTTCGAGAAAGTCGATCACTTCCGGGCCGGGGTGATCCTGGGCTCGGGGATCGGCGGGCTGCACGAGATCGAGCAGCAGCATTCGCGCCTCCTCGAAAAGGGCCCCGACAAGGTCTCGGCCTTCACCATCCCCAAGCTGATGGTGAACGCCGCCTGCGGCCAGGTGTCGATCGCGTTTCAATTGCGCGGTCCCAACGCGGCCGTCGCCACGGCCTGCGCCAGCGCCACCAACGCCATCGGCGACGCCTACAAGGCGATCCAGTACGGCGACGCCGACATCATGTTCACCGGAGGCACCGAAGCGGCGCTCACGCCGATGGGGATCAGCGGATTCTCGTCGATGCGGGCTCTCTCGATGCGCAACGACGATCCCCAGGCCGCCAGCCGGCCCTTCGATGCCGATCGCGATGGCTTCGTCCTCAGCGAGGGGGCGGGCATCCTGATTCTCGAAGAGCTCGAACACGCCAAGGCCCGCGGCGCGAAGATTTACGCCGAGCTCCTCGGCTACGGGCTGAGCGCCGACGGCGGGCACATCACCCAGCCCGATTCGCAGGGACTCGGGGCCTCGAAGGCGATGGCCGGCGCGCTCCGCGACGCGCAGCTCGACGCCAGCGCCATCGACTACATCAACGCTCACGGCACCAGCACGTCGCTGGGAGACGCGGCCGAAACGCAGGCCGTGAAGACCGTCTTCGGCGAGCATGCCCGGCGGCTGTCCATCTCGAGCACCAAGAGCCAGCTGGGGCACCTGCTGGGGGCCAGCGGCGGCGTCGAAGCGATCTTCTGCGTGCTGGCCCTGCGCGACAACGTGGTGCCCCCCACGATCAATCTCGACAAGCCCGATCCCGACTGCGATCTGGACTACACGCCAAACCAGGCGCGCGAGCGACAGATCCGTGCGGCCATGTCGAACAGCTTCGGCTTCGGCGGGCATAACGCCTCGATCATCGTCGGCCACGCCGCCTAGGCCTCCTGCGACCCGCGCCGCCGGGGCCTGCGGAATTCCTTTGCGCGGCGAGCGACCCTGCTTCTCGGACGCTGCGGACGTGGCCCTTCTCCGTGCTAGCAGTTTGGCCCAGGCATCGACCTTGTTCTGTCGTCCGCGGCTTCCTATACTTCGCGGCCCTATTGGCTTAGAACCGCGCTATCGCGCCGGGGAGTTCTCACCGGGCAAGGAGGCCCTGCGAGCATGTGCGCCAGGATTCTCTGGACGGCATTAGCCGGATTGCTCTTCATCGCGCCGCTCGACGCACGCGCGCAGCCCCCGCGGCCCGCGCCGCGCGGCGATCAGTGGCGGGCTGTCGAAAAGACCGCGCGGGGCGAAGCCGCGCCCCCCGCACCGCTCAAGGACGACGGCATCGCTCCCGTCGACCAGCAACCCCCGGCCCGGCGTGCGCCGGCACGGAGCGAGTCGCGCGGCAAGGCGGGGCTCGGATCGCTTCCCAATCAGCAAGGGCAGGTCTATCGCGAGTACGACATCAGTCGCTACACGATGCGCGTGACGAGCACCCAGCGCCCCGAACAGGCGATCGTCGACTGGATCCTCCGCGATACCGGCTACGAAGCCTGGCATTCGGAAACGGTCGCGATCCTCTCGGCCGATAGCCGGATGCTGCGGGTGTATCACACGCCCGAGGTCCAGGACGCCGTGGCCGACATCGTCGATCGGTTCGTCTCCAGCGAGGCCGAGTCGCACGCGTTCGGTTTGCGGATCATCGGCCTGGGGAGCCCGAACTGGCGGGCCAAGGCTACGGCCATGATGCGCCCGGTCCCGGTTCAGAGCCAAGGCGTCCAGGCCTGGCTCGTGGCCAAGGAAGACGCCACCTTCCTCCTGGCCGAGCTGCGCAAACGGAGCGACTTCCGCGAGCACAGCTCGCCTCATTTGCTGGTCAACAACGGGCAGCCGACCGTCGTGGCCGCCACGCGTCCGCGCCCCTATCAGAAAGAAGTCCACCTCCGCCCGGGCACCTTTCCGGGCTTCGAGGCGGAAATGTCGCAGATCGACGAGGGCTTCTCGCTCGAACTGAGCCCGCTGCTGTCGCTCGACGGCCGCCTGATCGACGCGACGTTGAAGTGCAAGATCGAGCAGGTCGAAAAGATCGTCCCGGTGCCGCTCGACGTTCCGGTGCAGGGGGGGCAGCGCCAGCGGACCCGCGTCGACGTCCCGCAGACCTCGCAGTTCGAAGTCAACGAGCGCTTCCGCTGGCCGGCCGACCATGTGTTGGTGATCGGCTTGGGGGTCGTGGCCGTCCCGGTTCCCTCGGAGCCGAGCATGCGGCTCGGCCTGAGCCTGGGGCCCGCCCGGTCCGATCTGGTGCTGTTCGTCGAAAGCAAGGGGAAGCCGTCGCAGGTCTCGACCGCGGCCAAGAC
>JAEUIK010000147.1 GCA_016793185.1 Planctomycetaceae bacterium
TGCCCCCTTGCCGGTAGCTTAGAGTGGTCTCACTTCATCGCCCGCACCGGGTGCCCAGGGGGGCGGCCCGGTGTTGCGAAAAAGGCCACCCGGCGTGGGGAGACAGCCGTTGTCGGATAGCACCAGGTTCAAGCCCGGCAAGTCGATCAAGCTCGCCGACTACGATCCCGCTGATACCGGCGGGGTCAAGAACAAGGGGGCGGCTGAGGAGGAGATCGCCGCCGGGATCGAAAAGATCGCCGATCTCTCCTTTCGGCTGTACGCCGAAGCCCGGCGTTCCGTCTTGCTGATTTTGCAGGGGATGGATACCTCGGGCAAAGACGGCACGATTCGCCATGTGATGACGGGCGTCAATCCGTTGACGTGCGAGATCGTGGCCTTCAAAGAGCCGACGACGGAAGAGCTCGATCACGACTTTCTGTGGCGCATCCATCGCGCCGTCCCGCGTCGCGGCAAGGTCGGCATCTTCAATCGCTCGCAATACGAGGACGTGCTGGTGGTGCGGGTCAAGCACCTCGCGCCCGAATCGGTCTGGCGCCCGCGCTACGGGATGATCAACGCCTTCGAGAAGCTCCTCACGCAGAACGACACAACCATCGTCAAATGCTTTCTGCATATCAGCAAGGATGAACAGCGCAAGCGCTTGCAGGCACGGATCGACGATCCGCACAAGCGGTGGAAGTTCAACCTGGGAGATCTGGCGGACCGCCGCCATTGGGACGACTATCAGCAGGCCTACGAAGACGCGCTCAACGAGTGCAACACCGCCGAGGCCCCCTGGCACATCGTTCCGTCCGACAAGAAGTGGTATCGCAATCTGGTCGTCACCCGGATCCTGCTGCGGACGCTGACGGAACTCGATCCGCATTTTCCGCCCGCCAAGGAGAACCTCGAGGGGATCGTCGTCGAATGAGCTGCCAGCCAATTGTGGTGGGAATGATCCTGATCGGGGCGATGCTCGTCGCGAGCGCGGGCCGCTCCTCGGCGATGGCCCAAGAGACGCCGCCCGCTGCGCCCGTGTCGCTCATCTTCGATACCGATATGGGCAATGACATCGACGATGCGTTCGCCCTGGGTGTCATTCATGCGCTGGCGGACCGGGGCGAGTGTCGGCTGCTGGCGGTCACGGTGAGCAAGGACTACGAATTCAGCGCGCCCTTCGTCGACCTGGTCAACACCTTCTATGGCCGCGGCGAAATCCCGATCGGCGTGGTGCGCGGCGGCAAGACGCCCGAGGAAAGCCGGTACGTGCGCCTGCCGGTCGAGGCCAAGAATGGCAGCCAACTTCGCTACCCGCACGATCTGCGGAGCGGCCGCGACGCTCCGGAGGCGGTCGACTTGCTGCGGAAGACGCTGGCTCACGCCCAGGACCAGGAGGTGGTGCTCGTCGTGGTAGGCTTCTCGACCAACGCCGCGAACCTGTTGGAAAGCCCGGCCGACGAACACTCGCCCCTCTCCGGACGCGAGCTCGTCGCCCGGAAGTGCCGGCTTCTGTCGATGATGGCCGGCATGTTCACGACCGAGGACCGCCACAAGGAATACAACGTCTACGAGGATGTCGAAGCGGCGCGGAGGGTTTTTGCCGACTGGCCGACCCCCATCGTCGTCAGCGGCTTTGAGATCGGCCGCGAGATCAAGTTCCCGGCGACCAGCATCGAGCGCGACTTTGCCTATGTGCCGCACCATCCCTTGGCCGAGGCTTACCGTCTCTACCTCAAAATGCCCTACGACCGCGAGACGTGGGATCTCACCAGCGTGCTCTACGCGGTGCGCCCCGCTCAGGGGTACTTCGGCCTCTCGGCGCCCGGCACGATCACGGTCGACGACCAGCACGTGACGCGGTTCGCGCCCTCGGACGACGGTCGGCATCGCTACCTTACGGCCGAACCGGTCCAGCGTGCGCGGGTGAAAGAGGCCCTGATTCTGCTGGCGAGCCAGCCCCCTCGGTCTTCCGAGTAGCCGGCGGCGGCAGGTGTGGATGGGCGAAGTCCGTCGCCCGCGGCCCCAGCGGCGCTCCCCCCCACGGTCGCGGCGTCTCGTCGGGCGCGTATCCCGGCACCCGGCCCGCGTGCGGGGCCTGTTCGTGCGGGCTCAGCCGCCCGTCGGCAAACTGCACCGGCTGTTGCGCGCGCACGTCGGCCAGATGCTCCAGGAGAATGCGGCGGACCTCCAGGACGCTCAGCGGGTGCCGGTGCACGCGCACGTGATTGGCGTCGACGACGATCTCGGAGTCGACGTTCGGCAGGTGGGCGCTTTCATACTTGACGATTCCATCCGATTTCGCCGCGACCTTGCCCAGCAGACGCTGCTCGGAAATCACTCCAACGATGTTGTGATGCCGGATCCCAGGTGGGCGCGGCGCGCGATACAGCACCGGCAGAATGGGGGATGTCGGAGCCAGCGACTCAATGCCCGTCCGCATGCTCAGCAGCGAGTCGCTGGGAAACGCCTCGGGATTGTCGCGATGCAGCTGGTCGTCGAGGTTCAGCAACATCCGCGGCATCCGGATCAGGTGGCGAAAGACCCATTGGGTGGTGCTGTTCGAGAAGTTGCTCCCCTGGTGCGGGGTGGCGATCGTGATCAGCCGCTTCACGGCCGGGTTGCGCTGGAAGTAGAACGTTTGGGCCAGCTTCTCGCGAACGGCGGGCTCGGCCTTCACCTGGTCCAGCGGTGCGCGGCTGACGACCCGCCAGAACTCGTCGCCGCTATCGATGGTCTGCAGCCGCCCCAGCAGTCCCCCCATGCTGTGTCCCACGATCACCATCTGATCGAGCGCCGTGTCGGCGCCGAGGGGATCGAGCTCCTCCCGGGCTTTGGCCAGGTCGCCGCGCAGTTCCGCCGCGCTGATCCACAGCGGCGACGCGGTCGGATAGAGGTAGAACCAGAACTGGTAGCGGTCGCGGAGCGCCGGATCGCTCCCCAGGTCGTTGAACATCTCCATCCAGGTGATGGGGCTCGACCACAGTCCATGCACCATCAGCACGGGGATCTTGCCCGGCTCATAGGGACGGACCATGTAGAGGCCGCGGAGCGGCTCGGTTTTCTCGGGACGCAACAGGCCGAGCGTCCCCAGCGCGCCGAGCGAGGGCTTGTCGAGAAAGTACGCCAAGGGGGTCGACAGGTCGCTCTCGAGCGGCACCTGCAGCGCGCCGACCTGCGTGGTGGGACTGGCCAGCGGGTCGTGCAGCTCGAGCGTCGTGCGGTACCGGCCGTCGGCAGTGCGCGGACGCTGTCCCTCGGGATGCACGCGCAAGAAGGCGGTGACCGGAAAACTCAGCCCCTGGGGATAGAAGTGCTCGTGCGGGGCATCCTTGGGACGCGGCTTGCGGACGGCGATCAGCGGCACTCCCAGCCCATAGCTGTGGTAGTGGTTGGTGAGTCCGCCGACTTCGTAGTCCGAAACGAACTCGAAGCGTTCGAATTCGTGGACGGCGCAGGCCCGGTCGTGGGCGACCACTTGCAGTTCGATTTCGCGATCGCAGGTCTTGAGCGAGTGCGAGTGTCCCGGCGCGAGCCCGCCATCCTTGGCGACAATTCGCAGGGCCGATTCGAGGGCCGTGTTGTAGACGTCGCAGGCGCCGCGGAACTCGGGATCGTAGGGATTGGGGCGGCAACCTGGGCGATCGTTGAAGAGAAACAGGTACGAGTGCGTGACGGCTGCCCCGTAGAGTTGCAGGGCTTCTTGCTCGTTGAAAACCTGCCGTCGCTTGCCCGCCAGGTAGGCGAGCTCGGCGAACGCATAGTGCGCTTCCGGCAGGGGATTCTCGTCGATCGAATGTTGGAGCGAGACGAGGACGGCGCCCGGATCGTCGGAGAGTGTCTCGGCCAGGCCATACCGGCGCAGCGTCTGCAGCGTCCGCTCGCTCGGTTTTGGCCCGCTCCAGCTGGCCAGCTGCAGCTTATCGGCCAGCGGGTTTTGCGGGACCTTGCGCAGGCTGGCAAAGCGTTGCGTCGCGCAGCCGGTCGTTCCCGATGCGAGCGCTAGCGCCAACGCCATCGCCAGCGCGAAGCGCGCACGCCGCCGCAGAAATGATCCGCTAACCCAATCCATGCACAATCGCGGAGGTGAACGCTCGATGCGTGAACGCGGGCCGGCGTCGGAAACGGCCCGCCGCCAATCGGCGCAGCAGCCCTCAACTTGGGCCGGAACAATAGGGCCGCGTCCCGACCCGGTCAACGGCGTTTGCGGTGCGCGCCAACCCCGCCACGGCAGATTCCGTTCGGTGCGCGAACCTTCCCGCGTTTCTTGGCGCAGGCCGGGCAAACACTAGAATCGGGGCGAGGCCCGGAAGCCGGGCGAGACAGGCCCCGCCGGCAGTCCCCCCGCGGCTGCTAGCTAATCCCCGCCGATTCCTTCGAAAGGCCATCTGCATGGCGCAGCGTGTGATTCGCGGATTGGACGAGCTCAAGGCTCTGGTCGGGCAGGTGATCGGCGTCAGCGACTGGGTCGAAATTACTCAGGACCAGGTCCAGAAGTTTGCCGACGCCACCGGCGACCACCAATGGATCCACTGCGACCCCGAGCGGGCGAAGCTCGAAAGCCCCTATGGCGCGCCGGTCGCCCACGGTTTTCTCACGCTCTCGCTCGGTCCCGCGCTCGCGCAAGCGATCTTCACGGTCGAGGGGGTGAAAATGGGAGTCAACTACGGGCTGAACCGAGTCCGTTTTCCCGCCGCCGTCAAAGTCGGTTCGCGAGTTCGCATGACTTCGCAACTCACCGAGCTGAAGGAAGGCGCCGAGGGGGTCACCGCCACCTACAAGCAGACGTTTGAGGTCGAGGGTGAGGGACGCCCCTGCTGCGTCGCCGAAATGATGGCCCGGTTGTACTTTTAGGTGACGTTCCGCCCCCGCCGCGGCATGATCGCCAGGGCACGGCGCAGCCCCAATTGCCGGCGCATGGCGAGCAAACTCGGGCCGGCGTGTGTCGAAGTCGCGAACCCCGGAGTCGCAGCGCTGTCCTTGTTTGGACGACCCCAGAGCAGTTGCCAACCGGTTCGATGCAGCAGGCAGCAAGCGCCGTGACCTCAACTCGCAAGAACGTCAGCGCGGATATCTTTGCTGCTGCTGCGCCCCAACGTCGCTGCTT
>JAEUIK010000161.1 GCA_016793185.1 Planctomycetaceae bacterium
GTGTCCATCTTGCCGGCGAAGACCCCCACCCGGTCGCTGACCATTTGAGTGAGCAGGACATTGGTCAAGTAGAGCTGATCGCTATTGAAGACCGGCAGGTCGGCCGTGAGCGTGGGAGAGATGAAGCAGCCGAGATTGTTGACGACGGTCTGCCCATAGCGATGCTCGGCGCGGAGTTTGAGCGAGAGCCCTTCCTGAACGCCGAGCTGGCCGCCGTCGAGGTAGAGCAGGTAGTCGCCATGTCCGGCGGCATCGAACTTCCGCGACTCGCCGCCGGTGGGATTGCCGAAGAAGAAGCTCGTATTGTCCGCGAGAAAGGTGTAGCCCTGCTCGGCCAGGTTGGAGCGGAGTCCGAACCAATCGCCGGTAAGCTGCGGTGACTCGTGCCACCAGCCTGCCGAACGGCCGTAGTTCTCGGCGGCGGGCGATTCCCCGGTGCGCGCGAGCGCCAGCGCCATGCCCAGCAGGCAGCTCGCAAGCCTCCAGTGATGGCGCGATCGCGACGGCAACAACGGCGGCCCCGGCGGGGGAGGCGACTGGAACGAGAGCCCGCCGGCGCAGCCGGCAACGTGGGGCGCGCGGCGGCGGACCTTCGATTCCTCGACCGAGGCCGCCGAACGACATGCGTCAAAAACCTGTCGCGCCGGACGGCGTGGGGGACTTTGCGGGTCAGCCAAAGTGTGCCGGCTCAGTCCCTTCAGGCGACGGCTGCACGGCGCCGCCAGCAATGGCGCAGGAGCTGCATGGGAGGATCCTCACCCCGAAACTGCCAGTCCCACGATTGCTCGAGGTAGTAGCATTCGAGCATCGTGGCGGCAATCCTCGGGTGCCGCAGTAGCGCGCGGGCCAGTCGCCAGACAAGCTTGGGGTTCGTATATAAACCGCGCGTCATCCGCGCCAAACGATAGTCGTTCGCGAGCTTGTAACCGTGCGTGCCATCGCTTGCGGAGAGCAGCTCGAAATAAGGCTCCGCACACGCCGCTAACTGCCCGGCGACAGGGTAATACCCGCCCATCCAGTTGTGCAGCAGGCTGAAGTGCCGGCGGTCGGAACCGCGCGGTTGCCGGTACCAGGGAGTCAACAGGTACTCGGGTTTGACCTCGCGTTTAACGTGGATGGCCGTCGTCACATACCGGGCGTCGCTTCGGCGCGGATCGAGGCAGCGGTGCATGATGGCGAACGACTCGCGATAGAGATCGTCCATGCGGCCCGCCTGCACATCCTCGGGCTGGACCCAATGCTCCAATGAGCCGTTGGCGATCACGCCATCGAACTGGCCGTGCCAGTCGGAGGCTACTAACAAGTCGCGATAGTTGCAGCAGTAGGCGGTCGAGCCATGCTGATTGCAGTACTTGACCTGCTCGGGCGAGAGATTCACGCCGACCGCCTGCGCGCCGCGGGCCTCGGCCAGTCGCAGCAGGTGCCCGTAGCCGCAGCCGATCTCCAGCAAGCGAAAGCCCGGCCGCTGGCATCCGACCAGGTCGAGCAATTTGTTGAGCTGTCGTTCGATTCCCTGTTCGAGCGTATAGTCGCCGGGCAGAAACTCGCCATCGGCCAGGTCCCGAATGCCGACCGCTTCGGCGGCATGGACCAGCGTGTAACACAGCTTGACGAGACCGATGGGTGGCACGCGGAGCGGCGGCTGCGGCAAGGCTCCGAGCCGCGGAAACGCGGCAGGGCCCGCGTTGTACGCAGCGCCGGGGAAGCGGTCGACGACAGCCATGGGAACCCTCCTGCACAGGGATTCGCCGCTCGATCCTCTCCGCGCCGTTCATCTTGGCGATTCGCGGACGCAATTGCGAGCGGAAACCGGCGGCTGGTCAGAAGCCGCTTAGTGCACTTGCCGTGCCGCCGCAGAATCGGCCAACACGCAGGCTCGGCCCTGCTCAATCCGGCCGGCCGGAATTGACGGATCGCCGCTGCGCAGTCGCGCAAGCGCGTCGGCCTTCTCGGAACCTGTGATCACCCACAAGAGCTGACGCGCCCGATTGAGAGCGGGGTAGGTCAGCGTCATCCGCCGGCGGCTCTGATACACGCCCGTGAGTGCCACCTCGGCGTTCGAAACTTCTAACACGGGATCGCCGGGAACCAGCGAGGCCGTGTGGCCGTCGGGGCCCAGGCCCAGATGGATCAGGTCGAGGATCGGCGGCGCGCCGGCGATTCTTGCGAGATCGAGGGCGTATTCGCGCGCGGCCCCATCCAGGTCGCCGGCCTCGACCGGCATGGGATGGAGGTGAATTCGTGACGCTGCCGGGCTGCCAGCGAGGCATTCCGCCAGGTGCGTGAGATTGCGGTCGGTATCACCGCTGGGCGCGACCCGCTCGTCGACTTGAAACAAGTGGATCGCCGACCAGGGGAGCGGCTCTTCGGCCAATGCCCGAAGCATCTGCCATGGAGTCTGGCCACCGCTGACGGCCAGCAAAAAGCGTCCCCGCGCGGCGAGCGCCGCCGGGGCTGCGGCCGCGATGAAGCGGGCCCCGGCCTGGGCGACCGCGTCGGCATTGGCGAACACTTCGATCTCCATGCCGCGAATCTAGCAGACGGCGGGACGCGACTGAATTGGCGCCGCCAACTTCCCTGGAGATGCTTGCCGCGCGGCAACCGCGTGAGTTAAACCAATGGGGAATTCCTCGGTGCGGCAGCGTTGCCAGCGCCGTTTGCGCCCGACCAGGTTTTTGCTCCGCAGCAGGTGCGCCATGCCAACCCTCACAGCCGGAGCCGCCTTGAGCAACACCAGCCCCGCGCTGGGCGTGTCGCTCAATGGAGGCTTTCAGGATCGGACAGCCGAGTACATCCACGACGAGTTGCACGCGCGGTGCCTGGTGCTCGACGACGGCGAGAAGCGGATCGCCCTGGTGGTCTGCGACGCCTGCATGATTCCCACCGATTTGTGCGAGGCGGCCAAGCATCTGACGCACGAGCAGACCGATCTGCCGATCGATCGCGTCTTGATCTCGGCCACGCATACGCACAGCGCGCCGACCCTGGCGGGCGTGTTTCAGAGCGAGCCCAGCGAAGAGTATCGGGATTTCCTCGTGCTGCGCATCGCCGATGGCATTCGCCGAGCGATTCACAATCTCGAGCCGGCCAAAGTCGCTTGGGGAACGATCGACGAACCGGGGCAGGTCCATAATCGCCGGTGGCGGATGAAGGCGGGCGCGATTCCGGCCGATCCGTTTGGCGCCGTGACCGACTCGGTGCGGATGAACCCGCCGGGGGGGAGCGCCGACCTGCTTGAGCCCGCCGGACCGACGGATCCCCAAATCGGTGTGCTGGCCGTCAACACGCTGGCGGGACGCCCGCTGGCGCTGTTGGCAAATTACTCGCTGCACTATGTCGGGGATGTGGGACCGGGGCACGTCTCGGCCGATTACTTTGCCGCCTTTGCCGACCGGCTGCAGCAGTTGCTGGGAGCCGATCGGCTGGATCCGCCATTTGTAGGCATCATGTCGAACGGCACCAGCGGCAACATCAACAACATCAACTTCCGCGAGGCCGCGGCGGGTGGCGGACCCCCATACACAAAAATCCGCGGCGTTGCCGGCATCGTGGCCGGGCGCGTCCACGAACTTTATCGGCAACTCGAGTTTCGCGATGCGATTCGCGTCGACACACGCGAAACGCGCCTCACGCTGGGGCGCCGCCTCCCCACCCCCGCTGAAGTCGACCGCGCGCGCTTCGTGTTGGCGCAGGCCAGGCAACCCGTGCTGACCACGGCCGAACAGGTCTACGCGCGCGAGACCGTGCTCATGGAAAAATTGCCGGCCACCGAGGAAGTGATCGTGCAAGCCCTGCGGATTGGCGATGTCGGCATCGCGGCGATTCCCTGCGAGACCTTCGTCGAGACGGGCTTGGCGCTCAAGGCCGAGAGCCCGCTGCAGCCGACGTTCACGATCTCGCTGGCCAACGGCTACGCCGGCTATCTCCCCACGCCCGAGCATCACCGCCTGGGGGGCTACGAAACATGGCGGGCCCGCTCAAGCTTTTTGGCGGTCGACGCCGAACCGCAGATTCGGGCCGCTGCGCTGGGCCTGCTCAAGTCGTTGGCCTGACGCGTTTCGGGTCCCCGGGGACGGGGATCTGTCGCCGCTCGCTGGGCTGGATTAGACTGTCCGCCAACGGGGGAAGCCCGAACCACGCAACTCGACTCCGGCATCGGCCATTTGCAGTAAGGGAACATCGATGAAACAACTGCTTCTATGGATTGCCGCGGCGCTGGTGGGCACGTGCGGCTGTCACGAGTCCCAGGCCGCGGAAAAGGCTGCCAAGATCGGCTTCCAGAAAACCCGCCTCGACGACAAGTTTCGCAGCGAAGGCGTGGCCGCGGGCGACTTCAACCACGACGGCAAGCTCGACGTCGCGGCCGGTAGCGTCTACTACGCCGCTCCCGATTGGAAGATGCACTCGATCCTCGAAAAGCCCGAGGAGTTCGACCCGGCGGTCTACAGCCATTCGTTCTGCAACTTCGCCGCCGACCTGAATGGCGATGGCTGGGACGATCTGATTGTCGTCGACTTTCCGGGGCAGCAGACCTGGTGGTTCGAGAATCCGCAGACGGCCGGCGGCGCCTGGCGGCGGCACGTCTGCGTGCCAGTGACGAACAACGAAAGCCCGCAGTACCTCGACGTCGACGGCGACAAGGTGCGGGAGCTGTTGTTTGCCGACGGCTCGCCCGCCGTGGCGCTGGCCAACCCGGTCAAGGATTGGAAGGCGGAGTGGAAGATCCGTCCGATCTCGGCCAAGGGGGCGCCCGGCACGAACAAATTCTCGCATGGCATCGGCGCCGGCGACGTCAATAAGGATGGACGCGACGACGTGCTCTGCACCGACGGCTGGTGGGAAGCTCCGGCCGACC
>JAEUIK010000174.1 GCA_016793185.1 Planctomycetaceae bacterium
GACGGCGGGTCGAAGCTCCCGCCCGAGCGGCGTCCGAACCGCGAGCTGTTCGGCAAGCTGCTGGGCGACAAGCCGGTAAAGGAAAGCGGCTGCCTCGTGATCGGCGAGCAGGGCAAGCTGTACTCGCCCGACGATTACGGCGCCCAGTACTCGATGGACGTCGAGCAGCCGCAGGTCGAGTTCCAGGCGGCTCCGCAGGGTGGCCATTTCAGCGAGTTCACCAACGCCATTCGCGGCGAAGGTCAAACCGTCTCGAACTTCCCCGACTATTCCGGCCCGCTCACCGAGACGGTCTTGTTGGGGAACCTGGCCGTGTGGGCAGCCGATCAGGGCGAAGGCCCGAAGGTCGAATGGGACGCCAAGAACCTCAAGTCGACGAACATGCCCGAGCTGGCCTCGATCGTGAAGTCGGAGTACCGCGAAGGGTACACGCTCTAACCACTTGACGACCGCGAGGATTTCTCGTTGACAATCTCATAGCTGCTGGCGACGGGGGGACCCGACGCCAGCAGCTTTTTTTGTTAGAATCGGCGGCACGGGTCGGCCGGCTGCGGCGCTGCCTCTGGCAGCCCTGCGCGACGACTCGGCGCCTTGTTGCGTGACTTGAAACTGTTATTCGCTAGTTACCGGGAGATACTCGTCGTGTTGCTGCTTGCTCGCGCCCCCTGGCGATCGTGCGGATTGCTGTTGTGTATTCTCGGAGCGACCGCCGGCTGCTCGAATTCGTCGACCGCGCCGTCCCCCACTCCCGCGGAGAGTGCCGCTGGCGCGAAACTCGCCGCACCGGCAACTCCTGCCGCAGCACCCGCACCGCCCGACGATCCGGCCGCGGTGGCGGCGATCGAGAAACTCCGGGGGCAGCTGCAGCGCGACAAGTCGGGCGCCGTGATCGGAGTCAGTTTGGCCGATGCCGGCCAATTGACCGACGCCGATCTCGACCTGCTGGCCAAATTGCCGCAACTCAAGAGCCTCGAGCTTCCCGGCGGTGGGATCGGCGACGAAAGCATCGACCATCTGCTCGCCCTCAAAGCCTTGCAGGAACTGATCCTCGAGAACTCGAATATCACCGATGCCGGTCTGGGCAAGCTGGCGCGACTGCCGGCGCTGCGGATCGTCAATCTCCGCCGGTGCTCCAAACTGACCGATGCCGGCCTCACGCAGGTCGCCAACTTTCCCAGCCTGCAGCAGCTCTTGCTCCTGTACACCAACATCGGCGACGCCGGACTGGCCAACCTCAAAGACCTGAAAAAACTGCGCGTGCTCGATCTCCGCGGCTGCGAAGTCTCGGATACCGGCATGGCCGCGCTCCCGGCATTGGAGAATCTGGAACGGCTCAAGCTTCGCGCGCCAGCCGTGAGCGACGAGGGGCTCAAATCGATTGCCCAGCTCAAGAAGCTTAAGGGCATCGCCTTGGAAGATACCCGCGTCTCGGACGACGGGCTCGCGCTGCTCTCGGGACACACCGCGCTCGACGAATTGAATCTTCTCCGCACCGGCATCACCGACGCCGGGCTGGTCCATCTCGCTCCCCTCACCGAGCTGAAACGCCTGGAACTGCGGAGCACGCAGCTCGACGGCTCGGGCCTCGCTCACCTCAAGGGAATGACCGGGCTCCGCCTCTTGGACCTGGGCGAGACGCAAGTCGACGACGCCAGTCTCGAAGTCTTGCCCGCCCTGCAGGAACTGGAGCGCCTCGATCTCTGGTTCAGTCGGGTGACCGACGCGGGGCTCAAGAACCTGTCGGGCCTGGCGAACCTCAACTATCTC
>JAEUIK010000196.1 GCA_016793185.1 Planctomycetaceae bacterium
AGATCCTCAGCGACGCATTTCGCGACCCGCTGTTGGTTGAAATGCTGCTCTGCCCGCTGATGTTCTACGGCAACGCGCGCGAACATGACATGGATTTCGGGCAGTTCTGCATCATGTTTCGGGCGATCTTCATGGAAGGGCTCTGCCGCCCCTGGGCCGGCGTGCGGCTGATCCTCAAAAGCCTGGTGCGGCGGTTCACAGCGCTGGGGGGTGAACTCCGCCTTCGGGCCGGCGTCGAGCGGATCGCCGTCGAAGCGGGCCGCGCGACGCGGGTGGTACTCGACGACGGCACCGAGCTCGAGGCGCGAAACGTCCTCTCTTCGGCCGGCTGGCTCGAGACGATGCGCTTGTGCGAGGACGTGAGCCGGGTCGACGAACGGACCGCCGGACAGCTCTCCTTTATTGAGAGCATTTCAGTCCTCGATCGCGAGCCCAAGGAGCTCGACCACGACGAAACCGTGCTGTTCTTCAACGACAGCGACAAGTTTCACTGGGAAAAACCCGACGAACTGTGCGACGTGCGGAGTGGTGTCGTCTGCTCGCCGAACAACTTCCTGTACGACAAACCGCTGGCGGAAGGGGTGATTCGCATCACCAGCCTGGCCAACTTCGAACGGTGGCAAACGCTTGACCCGGATGCCTACCGGCTCGAGAAGCTGCGATGGTACGACCGCAGCGTCGCGTCCGCCGTGCGGTTCGTGCCCGACTTCCGCGCCTCGGTGATCGATACCGACATGTTCACGCCGACCACGATCCGCCGCTACACCGGGCACGACAACGGCGCGGTATATGGCGCACCCGGCAAGCGGCTCGACGGCACCACGCATTTACCCAACCTCTTCATTTGCGGCACCGACCAGGGATTCGTCGGCATCGTGGGAGCCATTGTCAGTGGCATCACGATTGCCAACCGCTACCTGCTCCGCGAGCCCGACGCAGCGAGCGCGATGAGCCATGCCTAAGGATTTTCTCAAAGGGGCCCGAGACTCGTACGACGTGGTCGTGATCGGCAGCGGCCTGGCCGGACTGACCGCGGCCAACACGCTCGCCAAGCAGGGCTACTCGGTGCTGCTCCTGGAGCACCATTACCAGCTCGGCGGCATGGCAACCTGGTTCAAGCGCGCCGGCGGCCACATCTTCGACATCTCCTTGCACGGGTTTCCCGTCGGCATGATCAAGAGCTGCCGGCGGTACTGGACCAAGGAGATCGCCGACTCGATCGTCCCGCTGCGGCAGATCCGGTACGACAACCCCATGTTCTCGCTCGCAACGACCTTCACCCGCGAGGACTTCACCCGGCAATTGATCGAGCAGTTCCGGGTGCCCGCCGAGACGGTGCAGAACTTCTTCGACACCGCGCGGGGGATGAACTTCTACGACGATCAAACCACGACCGTCGGGCAGTTGTTCGAGCGTTTTTTCCCAGGACGGGAGGATGTGATTCGCTTTTTGATGGAGCCGATCACCTACGCCAACGGCTCGACGCTCGAGGATCCCGCCATCTCCTACGGCATCGTCTTCTCGAACTTCATGTCGAAGGGGGTCTATACCTTCGAGGGAGGGACCGATCGGCTCATCGGCCTCATGAAGGCCGATCTCGAGCGCAACGGCGTCGATCTGCGGATCCGCTCGGGCGTCGAGCAGATCCACGTCGAGCGCGGCCGCGTCCAGGGAGTGACGGTCAACGGCCGGCGGATCAACGCCACGGCGGTGATTTCCAACGCCAACATCAAGCAAACCATCCTCAAGCTGGTCGGCCGCGAAAAGTTCAAGCGTGACTTCATCGATCAGACCGAGGCCGTCCGTCTCAACAATTCGAGCACGCAGGTCTACCTGGCGCTGCGGCCCGGCGCCCACCTCGACGAATCGAACGGCGATCTGCTCTTCAGTTCGACGGCCCCCCTCTTCCGCACCCAGGCGCTCCTGAGCCGCGACATCACCAGTCGCACCTATTCGTTCTATTACCCGCGGACGCGCCCGGGCAGCGATCGCTCGCTGATCGTTTCGAGCACGAACGCCAACTACCACGATTGGGCCGACCTGCCCGAGGACGAATACCAGGCGAGCAAGCAGGATCTGATCGAGACGACGTTGGACGCGATCAGCAAGTACGTGCCCGACATTCGGGACAAACTCGATCACGTCGAGGCCTCGACCCCGCGCACCTTCCAGCACTACACCTGGCACCCCAGCGGCGCGAGCTTCGGCACCAAGTTCGAAGGGCTGGCCGTCAGCCGCGCCCTGCCCGAGCAGATCCCCGGGCTGTACCATGCCGGCAGCGTCGGCATCATCATGTCGGGCTGGCTCGGGGCCATGAATTACGGCGTGATCGTGGCCAACGACGTCGACGCCTTCCTGCTCAAGCAGAGCGCCGGCGCGCCGCAGCCCGCGGTGGCGCCGTGAGTGAAACGCCCGTCCAGCTCGACCGCGCGGCCATCGAGGCCGCCATTCCGCATCGCGAGCCGTTCCTGCTCGTCGACGAGATTGTGTCGTGTGCTGAGAATCGCATCGCAGGACGCAAGCACTTCACGGGCCAGGAATACTTCTTCGCGGGGCACTACCCGGGCCAACCGATCGTGCCCGGCGTGCTGTTGTGCGAGGCGGGGATGCAGGTCGGCGCGATTCTGCTGTCGCGCCGCCTGGCAGCCGCCGGGAACGCCAGCCCGCGGCGCGTCCCCGTGGCGACCCGTTTGCAGGACGTCCGCTTCAAGCGCATCGTCCGCCCCGGTGAGACGATCGAGATCGACGTCGTGCTCGACGAGGAGCTCTCGGGCGCGTTCTTCCTCACGGCCAAGATCTCCGTCGGCGGCCAGCTAGCGACGCGCTTCCAGTTTGCCTGTACCATGGCCGACGCGTGAGGCCAGGGCCCGTGGTCCCCTGCCCCGGCCGGGCGTGGGGATGGCTTCGTTCTCCCAACCTCAGGAAATCCCGCGTGGACTTTCTCGGCATCAGCGGCAAAACCTACCTCGTCACCGGCGTGGCCAACCGCAAGAGCGTGGCCTGGCACGCGGCCCGCGTGCTGACCGAAGCTGGCGCCCGAGTGGTCTATGCGGTGCGCACGCCGGAGCGTCAGGCATCGGTTCAGAAGCTGGTCGGACAGGCTCCCGTGCTGGTCTGCGACGTGGAGTTTCCGGACCAGATCGAGCGCCTCCAGGGCGAGGTCGCCGCCGTGGCGCCGCGCCTCGATGGGCTCTTGCACTCGATCGCCTTCGCAGACTACGCCGAGGGGATGCAGCCCTTTCACCGTACGTCGAAGCGGGCCTTCCTGCGGGCCATGGACATTTCCTGCTACTCGCTGGTCGCCCTCGCGCAGGCCTTCGCCGAGCAGTTCACGCCCGACGCGGCGGTCGTCACGGTTTCGATTTCGACCACGCGGATGGCGGCCGAGAACTATGGCTACATGGCGCCGATCAAAGCGGCGCTCGATTCGAGCGTGGTCTTTCTCGCCAAGTCGTTCAGCGAGTTCTCACGCGTCCGCTTCAACTCGGTGGGCCCGAGCTTGCTCAAAACCTCGGCATCGGCCGGGATCCCCGGGTATGTCGATAGTTACCTCTACGCCGAGCGGGTGATTCCCCGCAAGTCGGCGCTGACGACCGAGGAAGTGGCCAACGTGGTTGCGTTCCTGTTGAGTCCGCGTTCCAGCGGCATCAACGCCCAGCACCTGGTGGTCGACGCCGGGATGGCGATCAACTACTTCGATCGCGAGATCGTGCGGAAAGTCAACCGCGAAGAGTGAGCGGCGTCCGGCGAAGCCGGCGCGCCGATCCCCGTCGCCGCTCGCAGTCGCCGCGCGATCGGGCAAGCAGGCCCTCGCCAGTCCACAGCTACCCGGGCCCTGCGTCGTCGCTCGAATCGTGCTCTTCGGAATCGGAGTCGAGCTGGATGAGCTCGGCGCACACGGCGCAGAGTGGTTTGCCCCCGGTGCCCGCCCGCTGGTAGGTCCCGGTCGCCTGTTTGCCCAGCTCACACCGCGGATGGGTGTGATGCACCGGTTCCATCACCTTATGCCAGGCCATGGGCATTGCGAAGTTCCTATCCCCATCCTTCGCCACAGCGGCACCCTTCCACGGGCTGCGGAGACTTTCTAACGACAACAGGGGGGGCGTGCAATCGTCAATAGCCGCACCCTCCTACTATTTGTTAACCGGAAACTCAGAATGGACACCGCGATCCGAAGAAAAATTACCGCGACAGGCAATGTCTTTGCGATTGGTCCGCGATGTGCTTACGAGTGCAATCCGACCGTGAACGCCAAAAATCCGCGCGATTTGGCCGCTTTTTGGCCAGGTTGTGTTGAACCTCCGTGCGACCGCTGCTCGAATTCAAAGCATGCTTGCCAGCGTCGCGGCCGCGCCCTGCGTCAGGCCGCGGGCGGGTTGCCCCGGTGGTTCTCCACAGCGTTGATTCGCACGACCGCAGACCAACTCAGGGTGCAGTCATGAAATTCTTTTGTCCCGAGTGCGCGCAGGACTTCGTCGCCGAAACGAACCTGGTGGAACCGGTCGAGTGCCCTTGCTGCACGAACCGGTGGGAAATTGACAGCCAAGGTCCGGCCTACGCCTGGATCACCTGCCGGGCGGACGGCGCCAGCCCTGCCCTGGCGGATCGCTGAGCAGCTCCGTTGACCAAAGTCCGCCGGCAAACGCAGCGGCGCGTCCGCGGAACCCTAGCGTCGCAACCTTCTCGGCGCGCCCCCCTGCAGTCCGCGCTGACGGGCGGGAGATGCCGCGGCGCGGTCGACGGGCTCATCGGCACCTTCCCACGATTCCCAGACGGCGTCCCAGACCTGGTCGGGCAGCTCCGCTGTCACGGCTCGTGAGCTCCATCCCGACCAACCCGAGTGCCACGGGCGCCCTTCGCTGAGGTGCACAGCAACTGCGGATAACTGAATCGACTCGGACGCGCCATTCTCAGTCCGTCCGTTGTCGGTCACCCGATTCTCGGCCGGTTGGCCCGGTGCGGCCGGGGAAGCGCTCGCCAGGTTCAGACTCTGAACCTCGGGATTCGCCTGGGCTGCGAGTGCCGGCGTGGCCTCGACGTCGGCCTGCCCCAATGGCAAGCTGCTCGCGGCCGCGGCGAACGTCAATGCCTCGGCAGTGCTGGCGGCAGGGTCGCCGGTGGTCGTGATTGCCTGGCTCTCCTCCGCGCCCCCCCCGTCCGGGACCGCCGCCGGCAGACTGACCAGGAAGTTGTCGGCCCAGATCGTGTAATCGCTGCCATCGACGATCCCGTCGTCGTTGAAATCCCCCTGCGCCCAACCGCCGTTCTGCAGATAGTGGTCGGCCCAGCTCGTGTAGTCGGCGCCGTCGACCGCGCCGTCGCGATTGGCGTCGCCGGGCAGCACCTGGAGCTTGAAGACGAAGTTGCCGCCGACTTCGCCATCGCCGGAGGGAAAGTTGCTGCTGGCGGGATCCAGAACGCTCGACGGGTTATCCCATTCGCCGTCGAGCCGATTCCCTGCCAGATCGGTCACCGGGCTGGCGCCGTCGGCGTTCAGCGTGAGCGTGATCTCGTCGGCGGCGACTGGATTGGCGAGTACCCAGATCGCGGTGTTCGTAAACGGATCGAAGCCGAATCCCGAGAACGCGTACGGCCCGCCGGTCCCGGCCACAACCAGATCGTTCTGGTCGACGGTGACCGCTTCGCTGAAACTAACGCGAATGCGCGAGACCTGCCCCACCGGCACGGTGGCGAGCTGCGCGCCGTCGCCCGCCGGCACGGCATACTGCGACTGCTGGCTGCCGCCGCCGACGAGTGTCACGCCGGTCACGCGCGGTGCGATGAGGTCGAGCGGCAGCGCGCCGGTCAGGATCGACAGCGAGTACTGATTGGTCGCGCCGCTGACACCGAAGACGCGGACGTAGTAGGTCCCCGCGGTGAGGTTCGCGAGCTGCGTTAGCTCGTTGTTCGTGACGGAATTGGCAGTCACGAGCACCGTGCCCGTCGCGTCGGTCACCTGCAGGTCGAGGTTGCCCGCGCTGTGGCTGAACAGCGCCGAGACGTCGATCGAACTGGCGGCGTTGAGCGTGAAGCGATACCAGTCATCATCGCCGGCGCTGTCGATATTCAAAGCCGAGACCTGGATGCCCGGCGCGACCCCCAGGTCGGCGGCGGTCAGCCGGGTGTCGTTGTTTTCGTACGCGTCGGGCAGGGTCCCAGTCACGGTATACTGCCCGACGTCGCCGTAGTTGCCATGGCTCTTGACGACCAGCCGGTAGGAACCCGCCGCCAGGTTGTGCGTCAGTGATTCGCCCAGGCTG
>JAEUIK010000246.1 GCA_016793185.1 Planctomycetaceae bacterium
AACCCGGCTGGCCATCTTGTAGGTGACGGTGCCGGCCACGATCATCAGGTCGGCCTGCCGCGGGGTGGCGCGAAACGCCCCCGCCCCGAAACGGTCCATATCGAAGCGGCTCGCCCCCGCCGCCATCATCTCGATGGCGCAGCAGGCCAAGCCAAACGTCATGGGCCACAGACTCGACTCGCGGGCCCAGTTGATGGCCTGCTCGACGGTCGTGGTGATCACGTTCTCTTCAAATCGTCCTTCAATCCAGGGTCTGGTCATTGCGGTTCGCCATCCGGTAAGCGGGGTGGATCGGGGGTGCGAAAACCCTTCGGGCGTAAACGCTTGAGTATATCCCTCCAGGGCCGGCTTTCAATTGGCCCGCGGGGCTCAAACCACGCTGATCCGCCTTGTCCCTTACCTGTGCGTGAGGCGCCTCCGGTCGGTCGTAGGGAGTTCAGTTGGTTGTTTCAAACTGGCAGCAGGCATGCCCGTCGAGCCGGCACTGCGATAAGCGCACATCCTGCTCGAGCAGTCGCGAGAACAGCATCTTTTCCACCGCGCAGATCCCGCGATCCTGCTCGGCCAACTGCGGATAGGGGCAATCCAGCGCCGTCAGCACCGGCAGCGCCCCCGAGGCATCGACCTGGAACGGCACTCGCCGCTCGGCCAGCAGCTGACTGACCGATTCCATCCGCTCGGCAGCCGTCGACCCGGAAACCTCCGGCTCGTATTCCGCGGCCATCGCGTCGGCCACCCGCGCGAGCAGACCGCGACGGACCTCGGGGTCCTTGATCGCCCTCAACTCGCGCCACAAGACCAGGGCCAAATCGGCAAAGTTCGAGCCGTTCTGCCGCCGGGCCTTTTCGGTCAGCCGATAACGGTGGCTCGGGCGCCCCCGCTCGGCCCGATGGAGCTCGCGCTCCACGAGCCCCAGGGCCATCAGGCGACTGAGCCGCTGGCGAACCGCCGTTGCGGTAACAGCCATCGCGCCTTCCAAGTCCGCAATGCTCTTCGGACCGACGCGGAGTTGGTCGAGCAGCGTTGCATCGGATTGTTCAGTCGTGGCACTCATGGAACGAGCCTTAGGCCTTCGGACGCCTGGAATTATACCGTTTTGGACATATTTGACAATGTTTTATGCGAAAAACATGCGTTTGCGTCTTAACTTTTTGACAGATAACCGCTTGCAAGCTATAAACCTGGCTCCTTTGACCCCGACCTCGCACCTGGGACGGAGAATGTGGGCCGTGCGCGTAACCGGGATTCAGCCGAGCTATCGGGCGGCGTCGATTGGTTGCTGGGCTGCCCTCGTGATCGCGGGCATAGCCTTACCGAGCGCAGCGGAAGCGCAGCTGCCGCCGGCTAAGAACCCTTCGGCCGATGTTCGTCACAGCAGTGATGCCCCCGCTCCGACGCCCCCCGCCGACGCCGGGCCCGGGACCGGCTCGGAGTCTCTCCCGGCGGCAACCCAGGCCCCGGCCCCCCAGGTTCCCCCCTGGATTCAACAGGTCGATGCCGTATTCGGGCGCTGGCTGGTGCGGCCGCTGGCGGCCGTCCTCTTTTTCGATTTCTGGACGGGGAAGTGGCTCGGCGAGAAGCAGAGCGTCCCCCTGGTCGTCTTGTGGCTGTTTATCGGGGCCGTGTTTTGCACGCTCCGGATGAACTTCATCAATCTACGGGCGTTCTGGCACGCGATCCGCCTGACCAAGGGAGATTACGACGACCCCAACGATCCCGGCGAGGTTTCGCACTTTCAGGCACTCGCTTCGGCACTCTCGGCGACGGTCGGACTGGGAAACATCGCCGGAGTGGCAATTGCCGTGGCGCAGGGGGGGCCCGGGGCGATCTTTTGGCTGATCGTAGCAGGGTTCCTGGGGATGAGCAGCAAATTTGCCGAGTGCAGCCTCGGCCAGATGTACCGCGAAGTCGATCGCGACGGGGTGGTGTCGGGGGGGCCCATGCGATACCTCCGCACGGGACTGAAACAACTCGGCTGGCGGCGCTTGGGGCCCGCGCTGGCGGTGCTGTTTGCCGTCATGTGCATGGGGGGGTCGTTCGGCGGTGGGTGCGCGTTTCAGGTGGGGCAATCCCTGAACGCCCTGCGCGGGCAGATCCCGTTTCTCGATCACTACCCTTGGGTCTATGGTCTGTTAATGGCGGCGATGACGGGCGTGGTGATCATCGGCGGCATCCGGCGAATCGCGGCCACGGCCGAGAAGATCGTGCCGGTGATGTGCGGCCTCTACATTGTGGCGTCGCTCTACATCCTGGCGACCAACGCCGCGCACATTCCGCAGGCCTTCGGCGAGATTGTTCGCGGCGCGTTCACGCCGTCGGCCGCTTATGGCGGGTTCCTGGGGGTGATGGTAATCGGGATTCGTCGCGCGGCCTTTTCGAATGAGGCCGGAGTCGGCTCCGCGTCGATCGCCCATTCCGCGGCCAAGACCGACGAACCGATCAGCGAAGGGATTGTCGCATTGCTCGAGCCGTTCATCGACACGGTTGTCATTTGCACGATGACGGGGCTGGTTATCGTCATCACCGGGGTGTGCAACGAGCCCTCCAATGCCAGCCTGGTGGCGGGCAACGCCGGAGCGCAATTGACATCGCTGGCCTTTGGCAAGGCGGTCTGGTGGTTCCCGTGGATCCTCTGCGCGGTCGTCTTCATGTTCGCGTACTCGACCATGATTTCCTGGTCATACTACGGCGAGCGCTGTTGGGCCTATCTGTTCGGCGCGAGGACCTCGCTGGTCTATAAGTTCCTGTTCCTGGGATTTGTATTCCTCGGGTCGATCGTCACCGCGGGAAACATTCTCGACTTCAGCGATCTGATGATCCTGTCGATGTCGCTGCCCAATCTGCTGGGGGTGATGCTCCTCAGCGGCAAGGTGCGCGGAGCATTGGACGTGTACTGGCAGCGTTATCAACGAGGCGAGATGCCGACGACTCGCCACCATTCCTAACGTGGGGGAAAACTTCATGAGCTGGCTTCCCAAGCAGAAGGTCGTGGTCCCGGTCGATTTCTCGGAGTCGTCGCTCGGTGCCCTGGAGACCGGCCTGGAGTTGGTCGCTGACGCCGCCCATCTGCACGCCATCCACGTGCTCCCGGTCCTCGAGCCCGCCGACCCCGGCGTGATCTGGAACACGGTCGACAACCACAGCCGCGCGCATCACGCCCAGCAGGCGCTCCGGGAACAGCTCTCCGATCCCAAGTGGCAAGCGCTGCAGATCAAGATTGGCTTT
>JAEUIK010000109.1 GCA_016793185.1 Planctomycetaceae bacterium
GCACGATGACTTTTCGTCCGCGAAAGGCGAGTTGCATCGCCGAGCTGGCGCCGGCGACCCCGCCACCAATCACCAACACGTCCGCGGTCTGCGCCGAACTTTCGCCCATGCGAGATATCCTGAGCAGCGAGTAAGGACTGAATCACGAAACCCAATGCCCGCAATCTGAGGGGTCGATTCTGTCGCCCTGACGGCGCCGACGTCAAGGCGGCGCAAGTGGCGCTGCTGCGCGGTTTGAGCCGCGGTGCGGCCTTTTTTGTCGCGCGTCGGGCGGGTTGGGTCGTGACGCGTGAGGCAAAATCGCTACAATTGCGGGTGTCCGCACCCTTGACCATCGTCTTGCCAGCCGATCTCTCCGCTTTCCTGGCAACGATTGTTGGGCGACCGCATCTTTACAGAGACGCGCTCTTGGCCGGGATGAAGCTTGGTAGGCTCTTCCCCGCAGTGGGCGGATTCCGCACCGCGCTTCCCCGGCGCTTATAGACCTACTTCACGACGAACGCCTATGTCGATGCATACCCAAGTTGCGGTTCTGGGTGGCGGTCCCGGCGGCTACGCGGCCGCGTTCATGGCCGCCGATTTGGGATTGGAAGTCACGCTGATCGAGGTCGACGCTCGGCTGGGAGGGACCTGCCTGCTGCGTGGTTGCATTCCGTCGAAGGCGCTCCTGCACGTCGCCCGCGTGATCGAAGAAACGCACGAGATGGCCCAGTGGGGTCTCGAGTTCAACTCGCCGACGGTCGATCTCGGCGTGCTCCGCGCGCGGAAGGACAAGGTAATCGAGAACGCCGCTAACGGCCTGAAAATGCTGGCCAAGCAGCGCAAAGTGAACGTGATCCGCGCCCGCGGCGTCTTCGCCGATTCGCACACGTTGGTCTTGGAATCGCAGGCAGATTCCGGAGCCGAAGTGCCGCAGTTGACGTTCGACCATTGCATTCTGGCGGTCGGTTCCAGCCCGACCGTGATACCGGCCTTCAAGCTGCCGACCGATCGCGTCATGGATTCGACCAAGGCGTTGGCCCTGCAGGAGGTTCCCGATTCGCTCCTGGTCATCGGCGGCGGGTATATCGGCCTGGAGCTGGGGACGGTCTACGCCCACTTGGGTTCGAAGGTCACGGTCGTCGAGCTGACCGGCGGGCTGTTGCCGGGCGCCGATCGGGATCTGGTGCGCCCCTTGGCCGCGAGGCTCGAAAAGCTCTTCACTTCAATTCAGCTCAATACCAAGGTGGCGGGACTGGCCGACAAGGGGGACGCGATCGAAGCGACCCTCGAAGGCCCCGAAGGGAGCTCCACCAGGCGCTATAGCCGCGTGCTGGTTTCCGTCGGTCGGCGCCCCAATAGCAAGGGCATTGGCCTCGAGAACACCAAGGTCAAGCTCACCGAGCAAGGCTTCGTCGTCACCGACGAAAAGCAACAAACGCACGACCCCGCGATCTATGCCATCGGCGACATTTCGGGCGAGCCCATGCTCGCCCACCGCGCCAGCCACCAGGGCAAAATCGCCGCCGAGGCGATCGCGGGCGAGGCCGCGGCGTTCGATCCCTTGGCCATTCCCGCGGTCGTTTTTACCGATCCTGAGATCGCCTGGGCCGGGCTCACCGAGGAGCAAGCCAAGCGCGAGGGACACACCTACGACGTCGCCCGTTATCCCTGGGCTGCCAGCGGTCGGGCACAGTCGATCGGGCGCACCGAGGGCTTGACCAAGATTCTCTTCGACCCCGATACGGAACGCGTGTTGGGGGTGGGGATCGTCGGGGCGGGGGCTGGGGAGCTGATTGCCGAAGGTGTCCTCGCCATCGAGATGGCCTGCACCGCCCGCGATTTGGCCGCCACGATCCATCCGCATCCCACCTTGAGCGAGACGATCAGCTTCGCGGCCGAGACCCAACTCGGTATGGCTACGGAGATTTACCGCCCGAAACGGTAGGTGACGAGCAACGTAGAATTCAGGAGGTGGTGGCCCCCGACTGGGGGCCAACGAGCTGCTATTTACCCTCGACCGGATCTTGAGAATAATCTGTCGAGATAAGAACTTACGATCAATAGTCCCGCCCGCGGACCTGTGGACAGCGTTCTGAGGAGCCTGGCCCTGGCGGCAGTTCGCGATCGGCCCGCACTGCGATTTGGCCCGGCCGTTTCCGGCCCCCCGGCCTCCAGCCAGCCATGAGGAGCTGCCATGCATAAGAACCCCACGACTCCCCATCTGAAGCAATCGGCCACTGCCGACGACAAGGAAATCATTCGCAGCGGCGACGACATCGATCCGGTCGAGACCGCCGAATGGCTCGACTCGTTGCAGTACGTGCTCGAGTCGAAGGGTCCGGAGCGGGTCAGCTACTTGCTGTCGATCCTGGACGAGGTGGCGTATCGGCAGGGAGTCGAGCTGCCGTTCACGGCCAACACTCCGTATATCAACACGATTCCCGTCGAGAAGCAGCCGGTCTATCCCGGCAATCGCGAGATCGAACGCCGCATCAAGAGCATCATTCGCTGGAACGCGATGGCGATGGTCGTGCGGGCCAACGTCCATACACCCGGCATCGGCGGTCATATCTCGAGCTACGCTTCGGGAGCCACGCTGCTGGAAGTCGGCTTCAACCACTTCTTCCGCGGCAAGAGCGACAACTACTCGGGCGACCAGATCTACTTCCAGGGGCATGCTTCGCCGGGCATTTATGCACGGGCCTACCTCGAAGGACGCATCACCGAGTCGCAGCTCGAAAACTTTCGCCGCGAGCTGGCACCCGACGGCGGGCTTTCGTCGTATCCCCATCCCTGGCTGATGCCAGGGTTCTGGGAGTACCCGACCGTCTCGATGGGCCTGGCGCCGATCATGGCCATCTATCAGGCGCGCTTCAACCGCTACCTGACCGATCGCGGCATCCGCGATACCAGCGGCTCGCACGTCTGGGCCTTCCTGGGCGATGGCGAGACCGACGAGCCCGAGACGCTGGGCGCCATCACGCTCGCCTCGCGCGAAAAGCTCGATAACCTGATCTTCGTCATCAACTGCAATCTCCAGCGGCTCGACGGCCCGGTGCGCGGCAACGGCAAGATTATTCAGGAACTTGAAGCGATCTTCCGCGGCGCCGGCTGGAACGTCGTCAAAGTCATCTGGGGCGAGGATTGGGATCCCCTGTTGGCCAAGGACAAGACCGGCGCCCTCGTGCAGCGGATGGGCGAAGTCGTCGACGGCGAATATCAGAAGTACGTCGTCAGCTCGGGCGAGTACATTCGCGAGCACTTCTTCGGCGTCGATCCCACGCTCAAGAACCTGGTCGCCTCGCTCTCCGACGAAAAGATCAAGCGGCTCCGCCGCGGCGGGCACGATCCCGAGAAGGTTTTCGCCGCCTACAAGGCCGCGGTCGACTGCAAGGGCAAGCCCACTGTGATTCTCGCCAAGACGATCAAGGGCTACGGCCTCGGCGAGGCGGGGGAGGGACGCAACGTCACCCACCAGCAGAAGAAGCTCAACGAGGACGAGCTGCGCGAATTCCGCACGCGCTTCGGGATTCCGATCTCGGACGACCGCGTGAAGGACGCGCCGTTCTACAAGCCCCCCGCCGATAGTCCCGAAATGAAATACCTCCGCGAGCGGCGCAAGGGACTGGGGGGCTACGTGCCGGGGCGACCGATGGTGCCGCTGCCGATCCAGGTGCCGAGCATCACCGACGGTTACGAGAAGTTCTGTGAGAGTTCGGGCGACCGCGAGGCCTCGACGACAATGGCGTTTGTGCGCCTGTTCGAGAAATTGCTCCGCGATAAGAAAATCGGCAAGCACATCGTCCCGATCGTGCCCGACGAATCGCGAACCTTCGGCATGGAATCGCTCTTTCGCCCCTTCGGCATCTACTCGCACGTCGGCCAGTTGTACGAACCGGTCGATGCCGAGCACTTGCTGTACTACCGCGAAGCCAAGAACGGGCAGATTCTCGAAGAAGGGATCACCGAGGCGGGCTCGATGTCGTCGTTCATCGCGGCCGGCACGTCGTATGCAGCGCACGGAATCTACATGATTCCGTTCTTTATCTTTTACTCGATGTTCGGTTTCCAGCGGATCGGCGACCTGATCTGGGCGGCCGGCGATGCCCGCGCGCGGGGCTTCATGCTGGGCGGCACCGCCGGGCGCACCACGCTCAATGGCGAGGGCCTGCAGCATCAGGACGGACACAGCCCGCACATCGCCATGAGCTTCCCCCACGTTCGCGTCTACGACCCGGCATTCTCGTACGAGACGACCATCATCGTCTTCGACGGACTGAAGAAGATGTATCACGACAACGAGGACCTGATCTACTACATCACGCTCCAGAACGAGAACTACCACATGCCGGCCATGCCGCCCGGCGTGGAGCAGGGCGTCATCGAAGGACTCTACAAACTCTCGAGCCGGGCGGTGGGCTCGGGCACCCCCAAGGTGCAGCTCTTCGGCAGCGCGGCGATTCTCCGCGAGGCCTTGCGGGCCCAGGAAATCCTGGCAGACCGCTACAATGTTTCCAGCAACGTCTGGAGCGTCACCAGCTACAAGGAGCTGCGCCGTAACGCACTCGCCGCCGAGCGCTGGAACTTCCTGCATCCGACCGAGAAACCGCGGCGGAGCTATCTCGAGCGAACGCTGGAGGGCGAACAAGGTCCCTTCATCGCGGCCTCCGATTACATTCGCGCCGTACCCGAGGCGATCGATCGCTGGGTTCCCGGCGGTTTGTTCGCGCTGGGGACCGATGGGTTTGGCCGCAGCGAGACCCGCGAAGCGCTGCGGCGGCACTTCGAGGTCGACGCCGAGTCGATCGTCGTGGCGTCGCTGTACCAGTTGTCCCGCGAAGGTAAGTGCGAACCAGCGAAAGTCGCGCAAGCTATCAAGGATCTTGGCATCGACCCGGAGAAAATCGATCCGGCTGGCGCCTAGGGGGCAACACCCACCGCCGGGCGCCGCATGCTCGTGGGCAGCCGGTTCATCCGGTCACTGCCCGATTGTCGAAAATCAGTAGACGAACGAGGAACTATACGACATGGCCACCGAATTCCGCTTGCCGGACCTCGGCGAAAATATTGAGTCGGGCGATATCGTCAACGTTCTGGTGAGCGAAGGGGACGAGATTCAGCCCGAGCAGAACATCGTTGAGATCGAAACTGACAAGGCGACCGTCGAAGTTCCCTGCCCCATTGGCGGACGCGTCACGAAGATCCACGTCAAGCCAGGCGACACGGTGGCCATTGGCGGGTTGTTGATCTCAGTCGATTCGGGCGATGGCAAATCGTCGGAGCCAGCCGCCAAGTCCAAGCCCGCCGAAAAGGCGAAACCAGCGCCTGAGAAATCGAAGCCCGCCCGCAAGCCAGAGCCGGTCGAAGACGACGTCGATGAGACCGACGACCTGGCCGCGGACGACCCCATCGAGTACGAGGAGGAGGAGCCTCCGCAGTCGGTGCGTGCGGCGAAGAAGCCTGAGCGGCCGGCGGCAAAGCCTGCGAAGCCCGCGCCCGTCGAGGATGCGGAGGCTGACGACGAGGAAGAAGAAGTGCCCGCGCCGCGCCCGGCGAAGAAACCGGCGGCCGAAGGCAAGCGCAAACCTGAACCGGCGGCCGTTACGGAGGATGACGACCCTCCGGCGCCTGCGAGCAAGTCCAACAACGGCGCAGCGAAACCGGCGGTGTCGATGCCGGCCCGAGGTGAAAGCGCCGAGACCGCGGCCGGACCGGCGACCCGCCGCGCAAATCCTCGAGCGCGAACTGATTCGTCCGGGCGTTCTCGCTGACTTTCGACATCGCATGCGCGATCTGCGGAATCGACATCTGGTCGACGCCCTTGACGACCGGCACCACCAGCCCTCGCGGCGTATC
>JAEUIK010000326.1 GCA_016793185.1 Planctomycetaceae bacterium
TCGAACCTTCGACCCACACGATGCGCGAGCCGGAGACGTCGGGCTGCGCGTCGACGACCGAATTCGACGTCAGGGGCGCTCCATTGGAGCGGTGAATCTCCTTGGCAGTGCCGTCGCCATGTTCCCAGACCACGGTCGAACCGCTGATGACGGGGGGATAGTCGCGGACAGTGTTGTTGGTCAGCCGCGAGACGTTGGCGCCGTCGTAAGACAGGATCTCGCGCTGGTTAGCGGCCGTCCCCTCGACCATCCCCCACCAAGCGACGTTGCTTCCGGAGATCTGTGGATCGGTATTGTGGAAGTTGTAGTTGGGACCGTCGGTCAGGTTGGTGGCGGACGCGCCGTTGTAGAAGATGATGTCGCGCGTCGCCGACACGCCGGGCTGCGACCACCAGGTGACATTTTTGCCCGAGACCTGCGGGTTCCCCTCGGAAATGGCGTTGTCGGTGAGTTGCCGGATGACGAACGTGTAGTCGCCCCCCCAGGCCGGCAGCGGCGCCGCGAGGCTCAGGCAGCCGATGAGCGCAATTTTCAGCCAACGTGCCATGCTACGAGCCCCCCTGGACGAAGAATCCCCTCGGCAAGTCCGCAGGCATTCTGGACTGCCGACAGCGACCTCGCAACCCTCGCAGCTCGCTTGCGGTGGGCGCACGAGGGGCTGGGATCAATGACGCGTGCGAGGCGCACACGAGAATCCGCGCCCAGCGGAGGGTCAGGAAGCTTCGGTCCCTTCCCCCCCGGCTGGAAGGCCTGCGGGAGCTTCGGGCGTGCCGTCGAGCCGGCCATAGCGGCGAATCTCGGGCCAGGCCAGCGCTGAGAGCCCGACCACGATCAGCGTGCCGATACCCCCCAGCACGACCGAGATCACGGGCGACGTGAGCCGGGCGACGAGGCCGGACTCGAAGCCCCCCAGTTCATTCGAAGCGCCGATGAAGAGACTGTTCACGGCCGAGACGCGTCCACGCATCGCGTCGGGTGTTTGCATCTGCACGAGCGTGTGCCGAATGACGACGCTGATGTTGTCGAGGGCGCCCGACAGAAACAGCGCCGCCAGCGAGAGCGGAAACCAGCGCGACAGTCCAAACACGATCATCGCCACGCCAAAGCCGACCACCGACCAGAGCAGCGTGGGACCCGCACGCCGGATCGGCGGGCGATAGGCCAGGGCAAACGACATGGAGAGCGCCCCGATCGCGGGCGCGGCGCGCATCCAGCCCAATCCGGTCGGGCCAACATCGAGCATTTCGGGAGAAGCAAAGATCGGAAAGAGCATCGTCGCCCCGCCGAGCAGCACGGCGAACATATCGAGCGTGATGGCCGCCAGGATCGTCTTGGTATGGTAGACGAAGCGCAAGCCGGCCAGCAGGGTGCGGACCGAGACCTCGCTCGTCGACAGGACCTGCGGCCGGGCCGGCACGCCCAACAGCAGCAGCAGAAAGATCAACGTCGCCGCGGCGTCGAGCGCATAGACGATGGCGGCTCTCCCCGCGGCGGCAATCACCAGTCCTCCGACCGCCGGCCCGAGCACCGAGGCCAGGTGGAACCCCCCAGTGCTCCAGGTGACCGCGTTATTGAAGCGCTCGCGCGGCACGATCTGCGGCAGGAACGAGGCCTTGGTCGGCTGTTGGAAGGCGCGGGCGATTCCCGTCAACAGCAAGCAAGCGAACATCCAGCGGATGTGTCCCCCCGTGACCGAAATCAGCGCCAGACCGAGCGACGACGACACCAACAGCGCCAGGCAGCAGAACAAGATTCGCTTACGCGGAAACCGGTCGGCCGCGTGGCCGGCGGGCAAGAGCAGCGTGATCACGGGCAGAAACTGCACCAATCCCACCAGCCCGAGCAGCAGGGCGTCGTGCGTTCGTTCCCAAACCTCCCAGCCGACGGCCACGGTCTGCATCTGCATCCCGAGTGCGGCGAAGACATTGCCCGCCAGGTAGCGGCGAAACCCCGCAATCCGCAGCGCGCTCCACGGATCGTGCAGAGCTTGCGCGTAGGCCGTCGCCTCGCTCGAGTCGGCGGACTCATCGCTGCCGGGCGCCTCGGAGGGGTTCGTCATTAGCGGAATCGAGAGAGCGAGACCCGCGGCGGGGGGTCAGAGGAAGGATTGGGCGTCGACGTTCACGTGCATCGCCTCGTTGCCCGCAGTATCCTACGCGGAAGTGCGTCCGCGGAAAACGGGGTTCGCCGGCCGATCCGGCGCCGCGCCGTCCCACGATCGCTCAGGAGATTCTCGCGCATGAAAGTCGCCCACCTGTTGCACTACGCGTTCCGCGCCCGCGACCCCCAGCGGCTCGGGCAGTTTTACGCCGAGTTGTTTGAGGGACGTTTCCTGCTCCAGCCGGTGATGACCGGTCTCGGAATCATCCTGGTCAAGCTGGGGCATCCCGAAGCATTGTTTCGAGGGCTGCTCGAGTTCTGGCCCTGGGATGTGATCTGGGACTCCGAGGCGGCCGTCTTCCGCCGCGTCGAGCCGCAACCGGCCGCGATCTCGTACGGGCACCTCGCGGTCAAGACGGAGCTGAGCCAGCCGGAAGTGCTGGCCGAGCTCGAACGGCGCGGGATCCGCTACCGGATCGAGCCGCGCGGGCCAGCCTTGCTGATTCCGACGATCGACGATCCCGAAGGGAACATGATCGAGCTGTTCCCGGCGATCGAGCACATGGAGGTCCCCCCCGAGGCGCTCTGCCCGCCGGCGCAGGCGGCCGCGGCGATCGCCCAGTTGCGGCGGCAGTTCGCGGCGCGCGCGGCCGACCAGCCGGCCGGTGCCGGGTATCCTCTGGACTTCATCGCGTGAAGCGATTCCGGCGCCCGCAGCGGGTGAGAAGCGGCCGGAACGCATTTCGAGCCGCGGGGCTTCCGGCTAAACTAACGCACGGTCGGGCAGCGAGGTCTCCCTAGGCGCAGAGAAAGATTCGGCATGGTGCAAAACCCTCCCACGCAGAAACTCGACAGTCCGCCCGTGGCTGGTACCGGCGGCGCCGCGGCCCCCCCCACGGCCACAGGGTTAGGCCAGCACCCGATCGGATTCTGGTTCTTCTTCTGGGGAGAGTTTGCCGAGCGCTGCTCGTACTACGGCATGCGGGCGATCCTGCTGCTGTACATGATCGACGCCCTCAAGTTCGAGGAGGGGAAGGCCAGCGAGTGGATGCACATCTTCATGGCGGCCGTGTACTTCACGCCGCTGTTGGGAGGATGGATCGCCGACCGCTTTTTCGGCAAGTATTGGACGATCGTCGGCTTCTCGCTGCCGTACATTCTGGGGCACGTGATTCTCGGCGTCGAAGACGTGCGCTACCTCGCCGCGGCGCTCTGCCTGCTGGCGATGGGCAGCGGCGTCATCAAACCCAACATCTCCACGCTGATGGGGCTGACCTACGACCAGCAGCGACCCGGGCAAGACCGCTTGCGCGGCGATGCGTTCGCCATGTTCTACTTTGCCGTCAACATCGGCGCGTTCTTATCGTCGATGGCCATGCCACGAATTCGCAATGACTACGGCTACTCGTGGGCGTTTCTGTTTCCGGCCGCGCTGATGGTGCTGGCGTTCGCCCTGTTCGCGGCTGGCAAGCCGTTCTACGCCAAGGAGACGATCGGCAAGTCGACGACCGCCGACGAAGATGGCGTCACCAAGTGGGGCGTGCTCACCCGGATTCTGGGACTGTTCGGCGTTGTCGCCTTTTTCTGGCTGGTCTTCGACCAATCAGTCTCGACCCTCACGCTGTTTGCCAAGGACCATCTCGATCTGACGCTGCGGATCTTCGGCACCGAGATTTACACGTTCACGCCCGACCAGGTGCAATCGTTCAACCCGCTGCTGATCTTGATCCTGCTCCCCGTGATCACCTATTCGTACCGGCTGTTGCCCAAGATCGGCCTCAACCCCCGGCCGACCGATAAGATGTTCGTGGGCTTCGTGCTGACTGGCCTGACAGCCGCGATCATGTCGGTGGCGGGCTTTCTGGCGGGTGAAGGAACCGTCTCGATCTGGTGGGAGATCGTCGCCTATGTCATCGTGACGGTCGCCGAGATCCTGATCTCGGTGACGGGGTTGGAGCTGGCGTTCACGGCCGCCCCGAAGTCGATGAAGGGGTTCGTCACCGGCTGCTGGCTGGCGGCGGTCGGCTGTGCCAACATCGCGGCGATGTTCATCGCCCCGCTCTATTCGAAGCCCTGGATGACGCCGGGCCTGTACTTTGGCGGCACAGCGCTGGCTGCCATCCCGGTCTGCCTGGCCTTCTACTGGGTCGCCAAGAACTTCAACGAGCAATCGACCCGGTGGGCGGAGTAGAACAAGAGCGTCAGGCGTCCAGGTGAGACCGCGCCGGTCGGGCCAAGCCTTGGCTTACGGTTGCCATCGCGCCAACCCTGGCAGTTCTCTGAACTCAGATCTTGATAAAGATCTTCTTCCGCCACATCCAGTAGCAGACGCTCCAGAGGATCGCCAGCACCGAGAGCGATTGCACGATCGGGCCGTACGTGCCGCCGAAGATCCCGTGGCCGAGCACCGCCTGGAAGGGTCGATCCAGGTGGGTGATCAGCGTGTCGGAAATAAAGTGGTGCAGCGTCTCGGCCAGCATATACATGGCGATCGAATTGGCACCCACGACGACTAGCGGGAAGGCCCAGCGGCGCCAGCCGGCGACGTCGATCACGCAGTAGAACCCCGCCAGCATCAGCAGCGTCCAACCGGTGCTGAAGATCGCCCACGAGGGGGTCCAAATCCGCTTCACCACCGGACAGACATACATTCCCAGCAGGTAGCCGATCGCCAGCGCGGCCACGCCCGCCACGCACAGCCGCAGCACTTTGCCCCAGGGGGCGACGGGGCCCATCAGCAGACGCCCCGCCAACAGGCCGAAGATCATTGTCGCCAACGAGGGAATGAAGTTGAGCGTCTGGTAGCCGCCGCCGTTGTACCGGAAGGGCTTCTCGTGCGGCAGCTGATTGAGGAACCAGACATCGAAGTCGGCCGCGAAATTGGCGTTCTTGTTCCAATGGGCGAACAATCCCTCGTAATGCTCGAAATCGGCCGGCACTCCGACCGTGGCCGGATCGAAATCGCTCGGCGGGAGGGGATGCAGGGCAAACGCCAGCCAGTAGCCCGCCAGGATGGCGAGTGCCGCGGCCCAGACGAACCAGTTGGGACGATTCACCAGAAAGAAGAGAAAGGTGTAACCGAGTCCGATCTGCGCCAGCACATTGACGAACGTGAAGTTCGTTTGCTTGCGGCCCATCGAGTAGAGGAACACGCCCAGCGCGACCAGCACCAGCGAACGGTACAAGGCGTGCGCCGTGATCCAGGCGTGGCTGTCCCCCTTGGATTTTCGGTGCGCGTAGGAGAAAGGGAGGGCCACGCCGACCATGAACATGAACGACGGCTGAATCAGGTCCCAGAACGCGCAGCCGCTCCACTCCACGTGGCTCGATTGATAGGCCAGGACTTTCCAGGTCTCGCTGGCGGGAAAATGCTCGGCCACCTCGGCCAGCCCCAGGCCGCCGGAGGCCATGGCCAGCATCACAAAACCGCGATAGGCGTCGAGCGACTGCAGGCGCCGTGTGGGCGCTGGAGTTGGCGGCATGGTGTCTGCAGGCATTGTTGCTTCTCGCGCTGAGTGATCGTGCATCGACAGAATAGGACTTTCTGGTTGAGGGTGCCATCCATGAGGAAGTCTCCGTCAAGTACGTGAGCGGGACGATTCGCGGGAACCCAACCATCCATTCGGCGTCACCCGCTGATGGGCGCGCCAGGCAACTTTATTCGTGCCGCTCCCAGTCATGCCCGCGGCATCG
>JAEUIK010000355.1 GCA_016793185.1 Planctomycetaceae bacterium
ACCGAGAGCGCTCCTGAGCTGCAAGCTGCCGGCAGGAGGACGGGAGTCATGGCCCTCGTCGCCGGTGCGATCGAGCCCGATGCGATTCTCGCCGTACGTCGCGACCCGGGCTTCATCAGCATGCGACAACTGATCGACGAGAGCCGGGCCATCGAAGACTACCCGGAACTATTCCCGTTTGGATTGCTGGCCGAGTTCGACTTGCCGGAGATCGAGCAGCTGGGGGGCCAAGCGGCCCTCCCCCGCGACGGCGAATAGCAGCGCGCGGCCACTGGCCGTTCGGCGATCAGTTTCTCGGACCTGCCAGGCGTGCGCGCTCGACGAGGAGCCGCTCGATCAGGTCGAGTTTTTCCTGTCGCAAATGGTGCTCGAGGGTCGCGCTGTCGCCGAAAGCCAGGTAGGGCTCGTCGGCGGGATTGTAGGCCGGCCAGCTGGGGAGGCCGGCGACGTTGGGATCGCCCATCTTGGCGAAGGCCACCCAATAGGCCGACATTGTCTCGGCGAGCTTCCGGTCGGCATCGGTGAACTTTCGCGGCAGCATATCGAGATTGTCGAAGACGTAGGCGATTTCGGCGGCGTGATAGGCTCCGATCTTGGCGACGGCCGCGAAGGGTGCGACCCGCGTGAACTGGTAGAGATACACCCGGCTGCCAGAGGCCGTCGCCCACCGCGCCCAGGAGCGCGCCGGCAAAGTGAAGCTGACATCGCCAAGGAGGTCGAGGTAGGCGCGGGGCGCGTCGCCATCGCTGGCGACCGGGTAGAGACGCTGTACTTCGTCGACATTACCCAAGGTCAGCGCCACTTGCGCCTCGAAACCCCGACGGTCGCGCGGGCGCGTGGCAAGCGGCGCCAAGGTCGTCATCTCATCGGCGTTCGAGCCGGCGATGGTCGGCACCCGGTGCTGTCGGCCCGCCAGGAAGGTTGCTTTGACATCCTCGGGAAGCGACCAGCCGTCGCAATTGAGATTGCCGCGGATCTCTCCCTGCCGGGCGGCGCGGGCGAGCAACTCCTCGGCCGACAACTGACGCAGCGTCGCCAGGTCGGAGGCGTCGACCTTGGTGGCAAACTCCGCGCCGGCCGACTCGGCCTCAGCCAGCGTTGGCAAGTTGCGGAAGGCCGTGCCGCTTTGGCCGATGGCGCGGTGGAACAGTCCCTGGGCCAGCGGCGAGGCGACCAGGGCGTTGACGCTGAGGGATCCGGCCGATTCGCCAAAGATCGTCACGCAGCCCGGGTCGCCGCCAAACTGGGCAATGTTGCGCTGCACCCACCGGAGCGCCGCGATCTGGTCCAACAGTCCATAGTTGCCGGCAGCGTGCTCGGCCGATTCGGACGTGAGTTCGGGATGGGCGAAGAATCCCAACGGGCCGAGTCGATAGTTGATCGTGACGATCACGACGCCTTTGCGCGCCAGGGACGCGCCGTCGTAAACGCCGACGGATCCAGAGCCGCGCGTCAGCGCGCCGCCGTGGATCCAGACCATCACCGGACGCTTGTCGCCCGTCAGTCCCGCGGTCCAGACGTTGAGCGAAAGGCAGTCTTCGCTCTGCGCCTCGGGCTCGCGATAATAGACCGAATCTTTCGGGTAGGGGGCCTGCGGGCAGGCGGGGCCAAACTGTTGGCAATCGCAGATGCCGTCCCAGGGTTTGACCGGTTGCGGCGGTCGCCAGCGGTTTGCGCCGGCCGTCGTGTCGGCGTAAGGAATTCCGCGAAAGACGATCACCTCGTCGAATCGCTCGGACAGCGTTCCCCGCACCAGACCGCTGTCGATCTGCACGGGTGCAACTTCCGCCGCCCGAACGCGCGGCACCGCGAATCCGATCCCCCCGACAACGATCGCCCAGCAGGCCCAGCCGCGCATGACAGCACCCTCGCAAGGAAAGCTCAATAGAAGGTTTGTGCGACATCTGTGGTTCTAGTTGCCGCCCGGCGGGCTCGCAAGCTGTCGGGCGGCGCACCCCTCGCGTGGTTGTCCTGTGCCGGCACGAGCGGCCGGCTCTCTTCCAGCGACGTGGCGGGGAGTGGAATTGATCCTGGCCGCGGCGGCGCTGCGTTGGTCGCTTCGTGCCGATCGCACGGGTTGCGGTAGGCGCCGGGTTGACGTTTCGATGCGGCGGCGAATTCGCGGCCAAATTTGCTGGCCGCTTGAAAAAATCGAATTACAGTGAGAAGTCCAGGGCACAGTCGCTTCGCCAGGGCGACGCATCAGAGGACTTCTATGTCCGAGGATTGCTGGCACAAGGCAATGGAGCCTGTCCATCACAGTCATTTGAAATGTAAAGCGGGGCAGGCCGCGCGCGGCAAATACCATCGCACCGGCACCGGTGGAAAGCCACTCTGCGCCGAGTGCGCGCGCTTGCATCTCCGCGACGGGGATACCTCGTCGGACGATGATGCTGCGCCCAATTCCGGCCCGGGTTAACCGGTCGCTCACCGCGACCCGGGCGGGGACCGTTCCGCCTCAGCCCGCGTCGCATCTGTAGCTGGCGGCGGGTCCTCGAGCGATTGCACGACGGATTCGTGATGCGGCCGCCCCTCTTGAATGCGCGTGTGCTCGGTAACGTGGACCGCTTGCGCCGCCGGAATGATCGGCTCGCCCGCCAGCTTGGCTTGCACCTGCGTGATCTCGGCGCCGAAGAGCAGGATTAACGACGAGTAGTAGGTCCAGAGGACCACGATCACGAGCGACCCGGCCGCCCCGTAGCCGGCGCCGATGGAACTGTGGCCCAGGTAGAGACCGAACAACCACTTGCCGAGCGCCGAGAGAAGCGCCGTGGTGGCCGCCCCGAGCCAAACATCGCGCCAGCTCACCAGCGCGTCGGGCATGACCTTGAAGATCAGCGCGAAGAGCAGCATGATCAGCACGAACGAGATCAGGCGGTGGCCGAACTGCGCCACGGCTCCGGTGGAATAGGGCTCGAGCGAGGTGCTGACGGCCGCGAGCATGGCGCTGGCCATTAGCGAGACCACCATGAAGAACCCGATGATCAGGACGAGCGCAAAGGAGAGAAAGCGGGCTTGCGCCATCTCCCAGATTCCCAAGCCCGGTTTGGGCTGGACTTCCCAGATCGTGTTCAGCGAGTCTTTCAGCTCGGTGAACGCCCCCGTCGCGGCGAAAAACATCGTGGCCAGCCCCACGATCGTGGCGGTGGTGCTGGTGGGCCGGGCTGGCGCATGCTCGACGAGCAAGCGAATCGCGGCAACGCCGTCGTTGCCGACCAGGAGCCGGGCCTGCTGGTAAACCTCGCTCAGAGCGGCGTCGCGCCCGAAGACCATGCCCGCGACCGTGACGGCGATGATCACGATCGGCGCCAGCGAGAAAACTGTGTAAAAGGCGAGGGCCGCCGCCATGCGCGGCGCCTTGTCCTCGTTCCATTCGTAAGCCGCGCCGCTGAGCACGCGTCGCAGGCGGCGGAGTCTGGTCCAAATCGTCATGCGCCAACCTCGTTCGTGCCATTTGAGCCGTTGCCGCCCGCTGTCTGCAACTCGAGGGCCATTCGATCGTGGCGGCCGCCCCGGCGAGCTGCCCCGCAACCGGGTTTTTTGGCCGGAGCGCCTTTCGGCGGCGATGCACGGGCAAACTATGTCGGCGGGCCAAGCGATCGCGCATAATGGGACCCGCCGTCCAAACCGGGGCGTTCATCTTTCCCGATCCACCGTTGAAAGCCGTTAGCATGCCGTGGGTAGCCGCCGGTCGACGACTGCACATTCTGGGCCTGACGTCGGCCATTCGGTTCTGCCACGCGGCCTGGCTGGCCTTGGTCGGCGCCGGAGCTGTCGCGGCCGCCGAGCCCCCCGCCCGGGTCGACTTTGCGCGCGACATCGCCCCGCTGTTGGAACAGCGCTGTATTCGTTGCCATCAGGCGAGCGATCCGCGCGGCGAAATCTCGCTCGCCACGGCCGATGCTTTGCGGGAAGCTGGCTACCTCGTCGCCGGGCAGCCCGGCCAGAGCACGCTGCTCGAGGTCGTGTCGCCGACCGCCGACGGGAAACCTCGCATGCCGCAGGAGGGAGAGCCGCTGTCGGCCGAGCAGGTGGCGCTCCTGAGCCGTTGGATCGAGCAAGGAGCCGAGTGGCCGAAGGAGATTGTGCTGGCTGAGCGGGCGAAGGGCGATCTTTCCTGGTGGTCGCTGCAGCCCTTGCGCCGGGACGAGCCACCCGACGCGGCGGAGCTGCTCCCCCTCTGGCGCGAGAACCCCATCGACCGATTTATCGGTACACGCTTGCGCGCCGAGGGGTTATCGCCGAATCCACCGGCCGACCGAACCACGCTGATTCGGCGTGTGACCTACGATCTGACCGGTTTGCCCCCCACCCCCGAGGATGTGGCCGCGTTCGTGGCGGACAGCGCACCTGACGCTTACGAGCGGCTGGTCGAGCGGTTGCTGGCCGCGCCGCATTACGGCGAACATTGGGGGCGGCATTGGCTCGACGTGGTGCGCTTTGGCGAAAGCAACGGCTACGAGCAGAATTTCCTGATCGAGACGATCTGGCCCTTTCGCGACTACGTGATCGAGAGCTTCAATCAAGACAAGCCGTTCGATCGGCTGATTCTTGAGCACCTCGCCGGCGATTCGCTGGCCCCCGGCGATCCGCAGGTCGAGGTGGGGCTGACGTTTCTCGTGTGCGGACCCTACGACTCCGTCGGCAACCAGGACGCCGTGCAGGCCGCGCAAATTCGCGCCAACACGGTCGACGAGATGATTCGCACCACGGCCGAGTCGTTTCTCGGCCTGACCGTCGGCTGCGCGCGGTGCCACAACCACAAGTTTGATCCCATCCTGCAGCGCGACTACTACCGAATGTACGCCACATTCGCGGGTGTGTTTCACGACGATCGGGTGGTCGCGACTGACGAGCACCGGCGCCAGCGCGAAGAGCAACTGCAGCCGCTCGTGCATCAGCGCGGCGAGCTCGAGCAACAGCGCAACGCACTGGTCGAAGCAGCGATCGCGCGCGCCGGCGAGCAACTGACGGCAACGTGGATTCGACCCCCTGCCGCGCGCACTGGAACCGAAGAGCGCTTGGCCTCGGTCGAAGCCCGCTTCGTCCGGCTGGTTGTGACGCGTTCCGACACCAACCCCGCCTCGCCGTTTCCCTACAAGATTGACGAGTTCGAGATCTGGACCGCCGGGGGGGAGCCCCGGAACGTTGCGGCGGCCAGTGCTGGTGCGAAGGCCGCTGGCACGAGTCCGCGCCCTGGAGACTTCAGCGAGGCCTATAGCGCCGACCTGGTCATCGACGGCGAATTCGGCCAGCGGTGGACGGCGGCGAGTCCGGAGTTGACGATCGAGCTGGCCCGCCCTGAGATAATCGACCGGGTCTTTTTCTCCAGCGACCGACGCGGCACGCTGGGCCAGCATGGCACAGTGGCGTTCGTCGCCGATTATCGGATCGAGACGTCGCTCGATGGCGTCGCGTGGCACACGGTCGCCGATTCGCGCGACCGGCAGCCGGTCAGCGATGCTCACCGGCGGCAGCGACTGCTCGATGCGAACGCGACCCCTGCGGAGAAGGAGCAACTCGCGCAATTGGGCCGGCAGATCGGCGAACTCGACGGTCAGATCGCGGCGGTGCCGGCGCCCCCTTCGCTGCGCGTCGGTCGGCTCGAACAGCCTGCCCCCGAGCAGTTCCTGTTCGAACGGGGCGATCCGCAGCGTCGGGGGGAACGCGTCGTGCCGGCGAGCCTCGAAACCTTGGCCCACGCGACCCCCGGTTATGAGCTGGCCGCCGATGCGCCCGAGGCACAGCGCCGGCTGGCCTTGGCGCAATGGATCGTCGCAGCCGGCAATCCCCTCCCGCCGCGCGTGTTGGCGAATCGCATCTGGCACTACCACTTCGGCATGGGCATCGTCAACACCCCGAGCGATCTGGGCTACATGGGAGGACGCCCGTCGTACCCAGAGCTGCTCGACTGGCTCGCTAGTCGGCTGCAGAGCGAGGGCTGGCGGCTGAAACCTCTGCACAAACTGATCGTGACGTCCCAAGCGTACCAGCAGTCGGGCGATTACCGACCTGCCGCGGCCCAGGTCGACGCCGACAGCCGGCTGCTATGGCGCTTTCCGCCGCGCCGCCTGGCGGGCGAAGAGATCCGCGATGCGATGCTCGCCGCCGCGGGGCAACTCGATTCGCGCCGGGGAGGCCCCGGCTTCCGTCTGTATCACTATTTGCGCGACAACGTCTCAACTTATGTGCCGCTCGACAATGTCGGCCCCGAGACGTATCGCCGCGCGGTCTATCATCAGAACGCCCGGGCGGCGCGCATCGACCTGGTCACGGATTTCGATGCACCGGATTGTGCGTTCCCTGCGCCGCGGCGCGTCGGGACGACAACTCCGTTGCAGGCGTTGACGCTGATGAATCACAGCTTTACGGTCGACATGGCAGCTCGCCTGGCCGAGCGCGTGGCGCGTGATGCCCCCGGGGAGGATCGTGCCGCGCAGATTCGCCGAGCTTTTGAGCTAACGCTTTCGCGCCCGCCAAGTCCGGCTGAAACGGCCGCGGCCACAGAGTTGATCGAGTCGTTTGGCATGCGGGCGTTTTGCCGCGCTTTGTTTAA
>JAEUIK010000368.1 GCA_016793185.1 Planctomycetaceae bacterium
TGTGTTCCACGATCTTGCGCCGCAGCTGGGGCGAACAGATCCTGACGGTCCCCAACCGCAAATGGCCGCGGACTTCATGGTAGTCGACCGGCGCACCGAGCGACTCGGGATCGCGGTAGCTCCAGATCCCGTTGTTCTTCAGCAGCGACAGCAAGTAGAACGATTTCTTCTGCACCGGGTCGCGGTAGGCGGCGAATCCCGAGAGCATACCGAGCAGATTCGGCGTCTGAGCGGCGATCCAACCTCCCGACGCGTCGTACACGTCCTGGGCATGTCGCCAACCGCGCCGGTTCATGACGGCCGCCAGATCGCGAACCAATTCAGCACGCCTCTCAGGCGCCACGAGGCGGCGTCCATACTCCGGGTCGGCAAACCATTCCTCGAGCTGCGCACCCGACAACTTCTCCCACCAGGCGAGCGAGAGTAACGACCGATCCTGACGCGCGAGTTGCTCGAAGCGGTTGAGCAGATAGTCCCAGCCGCGTCGCAACTGGCCGTTGACCGTCCCCAACACTGGCGGCAGACCTTGTGGCGAAGTCTGATGGCAGATCGCCACCAGGAACAGGTAAAAATCGCCAACTTCGATCGACGAAAAACCCTGTAAGCAGGTCTCTTCGGCGTCGCGCGGAATCTCGTGCGCCGCGATCCACTGCGCCACAGCCGCGCAGGCGGCGCGGTCGACCTCCATCCGACTTGTCTGTACGACGCTCATAGAGTTCATCCCGACTCGAGTCGCGAAAGCGTAAACCGCCGCGCGCCTCAAGCCTAACCAAGCCGCCGGCCAAATCGCAAGGTTTGCCGTGCGAACCACGCGCTGCCGACAAAAAAGCGAGGCCTTGCCGGCAGAAAAACCACCGGCAAGGCCTCGACTAAAAATCCCGAACAATCGCGCGCTGAGCCCTTAGCCCTGTGGCTTGGCTTCGCCGGCGCCGCTGGCGACGGGCTCGCCCTCGGTGGTGGTGCCGTCGAAGAAGATTTGCTTCTTGCCGGCGACTTCCTTGACGTCGACCGTGATCAGGTCCTTGCCGTTGAACTCGCCCTTGAGCAGTTCTTCGGAGAGGGGGTCCTCAACGTAGTTCTCGATCGCGCGACGCAACGGTCGGGCGCCGAAATCGGTGTTCGAACCCTTCTTGATCAGGAACTGCTTGGCCTCGTCGGTCAGCACCAGCTTCAGGCCGCGCTCGCCGAGGCGTTCGCGCACCTTCTTCAACTCGATGTCGACGACTTCCTTGAGGTTCTCGATCGTCAGGTGCCGGAAGATGATCACGTCGTCCAAGCGGTTGAGGAACTCGGGACGGAAGACCTTTTCGATCCGCTCGTTCACCCGCTCCTTCATGTTCTCGTACGAAGCGTCATCCTCGGGCCGCTGGAAGCCGAATGCGCTCTCGTTCTTGATCGCTTCGGCGCCCGCGTTGGTGGTCATGATCAAGATCGTGTTGCGGAAGTCGACGTTCCGGCCGAAGCTGTCGGTCAGGCGCCCTTCTTCCATCACCTGCAAGAGCATGTTGAAGACGTCGGGGTGGGCCTTCTCGATTTCGTCCAAGAGGACCACCGCGTACGGACGGCGGCGAATCTTCTCGGTGAGCTGGCCCCCTTCTTCGAAGCCGACAGAGCCCGGCGGCGCCCCGATCAGCCGGCTGATGTTGTGCTTCTCCATGTACTCGCTCATGTCGATCTGGATCAGTGCGTCCTCGTCGCCGAACATGAATTCGGCCAGCGCCTTGGCCAGCAAGGTCTTGCCCACGCCGGTCGGTCCGGCGAAGACAAAGCACCCGGTGGGCCGCTTGGGATCCTTCAAGCCCGAACGGCTGCGGCGCACGGCCTTGGCAATGCGGGTGATGGCCTCGTGCTGGCTGACGACCCGCTTGTGCAGATCCTTTTCCATTTCCATCAGGCGGAGGCTGTCTTCGGTCGACATCCGCATCAGCGGGATGCCGGTCATTTTCGAGACGACCTCGGCCACGACTTCTTCATCCACGACGCCGTCGGTCTCGCGCGACTTGTCGCGCCACTCGCGCGTCATGGTCTGCTTCTTTTTCTTCAGCTTGTCGGCCATGTCGCGCAACGACGCGGCCTTCTCGAAATCCTGGTTGGCGACCGCCTCTTCCTTTTCCTTGTTGAGGCGCTCGACCTCCTCGTCGATCTCCTTGAGATCCGGCGGGCGGGTCATCGTCCGCAACCGCACGCGGGCCCCCGCTTCGTCGATCACGTCGATCGCCTTATCGGGCAGGCAGCGTCCGGTGATGTAGCGGCTCGACAGCTCGACGGCCGAAGCCAACGCGTCGTCAGTGATCTGCACGCGGTGGTGCGCCTCGTAGCGATCGCGCAATCCCTTGAGGATCTCGACCGTCTCCGACTTGGTGGAGGGCTCGACCATCACCACCTGGAAGCGGCGATCCAGCGCGCTGTCCTTCTCGATGTACTTGCGGTACTCGTCCAAAGTCGTAGCGCCGATGCACTGGATCTCGCCACGAGCCAGGGCGGGCTTGAGCACGTTCGAGGCGTCGATCGCCCCTTCCGCGCCGCCGGCCCCGACCAGCGTGTGCAACTCGTCGATAAACAGGATCGTGTTCTTGGCGCGGCGGACTTCGTTCATGACCGCCTTGATGCGCTCCTCGAACTGGCCGCGGTACTTGGTCCCCGCCACCATCATCGCCAGGTCCAACACCACGATCCGGCGATCGGCCAGCAGCTCGGGCACGTTGCCGTCGACGACGCGCTGGGCGAAGCCTTCGACGATGGCCGTCTTGCCGACGCCCGCTTCGCCCAACAGCACGGGATTGTTCTTGGTGCGGCGGCAGAGAATCTGGATCGCTCGTTCGATTTCCTGCTCGCGGCCGATCACGGGATCGAGCTTCCCTTGGCGGGCCAGCTCGGTCAGATCGCGGCCGAAGCTATCGAGCGCGGGGGTCTTCGAGCGGCTGCTCTTGCCCCCTTCGGCGGTACCGCCGCCGCCACCGGCGCCGGCGCCCGCGGGGTTGCGTTCCGAGCCTTCGGTGGCTTCGCCGCCGTGGCCCAGCAGATTGAGGACTTCCTCGCGTACGTCCTCGAGCTTGAGTCCCAGGTTCATCAACACCTGGGCGGCGACGCCCTCCTGCTCACGTAGCAGGCCGAGCAGGATATGCTCGGTGCCGACGTAGTTGTGATTCAGGTTGCGCGCCTCTTCCATCGAGTACTCGATGACCTTCTTGGCGCGGGGCGTTTGCGGCAGCTTGCCCATCGTGACCATATCGGGCCCGCTCTGGACGAGCTTCTCGACCTCGAGGCGGATCTTGCGGAGATCGACGTCGAGGTTCTTGAGCACGTTGGCGGCGACGCCCGTGCCTTCTTTGATCAACCCCAACAGCACGTGCTCGGTGCCGATATATTCGTGGTTGAACCGCTGCGCTTCCTGGTTCGCCAGTTGCATCACTTTGCGAGCGCGGTCGGTGAATCGTTCGTACATCGCTTAGCCTCCAGAGGCCGCGGAGTGGGCGACTCGTTTCGCCTCGTCACACACGCGGCGGATTATTCGTCTCGCTCGTTCTTGGTGGTGAGTCGTTTGCCGGAATGAGGGTTCGCGGGGGGCAGGTCGCTGCGTACTTTACGTAGTGAACAGGCGATCCGTTCTGCCGCAGTAATTCTAGGTCGCAGCGGCCGGCAACGTGCCGCCCCATCCGTCGCGGGGCCCGCCCGCCGTCCGGCCAAGCCAGTCCGTCAGGCAGCCCCTACAAACGGCACGATATCCGCCCAGGGGAGATTTTCCGACCCCTCCGGGGTGGCCGCCTCGCGGCGCAGCTCGGCCAGCAGCTCGCGCTCCTGACGCATTTCCATTTGCCATTTTACCGCCCCATCGAGTTTTTCCAGGACCTGCAACTGGGCCAGGGCCTCGTCCCAGCGCCCGGTGTGTCGAAATAATGTCGCCAATAACAGCCGCGCCTCGGCGTCGCGCGGGTGCCGCTCCAGCAGCCGCCCGAGTGCCACTTCGGCATCGAACCAGCTCGCGCGCAGGTAGTGTGCCTGGGCCTCGCGGAAGAGCGCGTCGTCCGCGTCTGCCGAAGTGACAGTCCCGCCCGCTTTGAGCCACCGTAGCGAAAGCCAGGCCGAAACGAGCCAAAACAGCGTCACGCCCCCCCAGGCTCCCCACGACAAGGGCGCGCTCAATAACTCGCTCCAAGCGCAGGTGGACACTAACACCAGGTTGAACAAGAGCGCAAAGCCGATCGCCAGGGCCAAGCCGCTAAAGCTTCCCTCCAGCCAGAGTTGTGGCAGCCCCGGCCACAAGCAGGTCGCCCAGCGCATCGCGCGCATGAAGAGACTCCGTTCCGCGGCATTCCGTGCGGTGAAAGGCGTCGGAATTCTAGTCGCAGGGCGATTTTTGAGCAAGGCAACTAAAAGCCGCGACTGGAGTTAGGTTCGCCGCGTTCAACGGCGATTCTCCCGGCTCTGCGGGGGCCCACCGGCGCTGGCCTTCCAGGCGGGGCCGCGCCGCATCCCGCGAGGCAATTGCCTTCAGCAGGTCTTGCGGCACACTTAAGGGTGATGACACACGCCTTTACGCCCGCTACCGAACGCGCCTTGGAAGCCGCGCAGCGCTTTGGGCCGGTGCTGGGACTTCCCCAAGTCTTGCTGGGGTTGCTCGAAGAATCGGAATCGTTCGCTGCGACCCTGCTGGCCGAGCAGCACATCGATCGCGCGACCGTGCTAGCACGTTTTCCCGAACTCGAGGAGTCCACGGCCGATCTTCCGCGACGCGCGGGGCAGGCGCCACTATTGGAAATGGCCGTGGCGGCCGTCTCGGGACAATGCGCCGACATCCCGCTCCCCTACGAACTCGCCACCGAGCACCTCCTGCTTGGAGTGCTGCTGGTGGGGGGCGAGGAGACCGAGTGGCTCGCCGCTGCCGGCCTCGACGCCGCGGCCGTCGAGCAGCGCATTCGAGCCCGCTTTCCCAGCTCCGCGGCGAATAACACCGGCGAATCCGACGAACCGCTTCCGAATGTTGACGGCGACGAGCCCGCTCGACTTGCCGATTCGGCGCCCCCGCGACCGGCCGCGGGGGGCACTCACCCGACGGCGCTGGGGCACCTCCCCACCGCGGCCTGGCGGGCGCTCGATGCCTCGGCCAATCGCGCGCGCGAAGGGTTGCGCGTGGTCGAGGATTTCGTCCGCTTCGGGCTCGACGATCCCAACCTGACCGGGGCCATCAAGAACCTGCGCCACGAACTGGCAGCGGTCCTTGCCGAACTCCCGCCCGAGCAGCTCTTCGCCGCGCGCGACACGCTGGGCGACGTCGGCACGCAGATCAGCACGCCCAGCGAGCTCGCCCGGGCGGATATCGCGTCGCTCGTCGCCGCGAACTTTCGGCGTGCGAGCGAAGCCCTCCGCAGCCTCGAAGAATTCAGCAAACTGGTCGCACCCGAGCTGGCCGGGCGGTTCGAGCAGCTCCGCTATCGCGCCTACACGCTCGAACGCGCCGTAGCCGTCGAACGCGCCAGTTGCGAGACGCTTGCCGCGGCGCAGCTCTACGTTCTGCTCGACGGCGGCGCGACGACCGCCGCTTGCGAACAGCTCGGCCGCAGCCTAGTGGCGGCGGGGGTCGATCTCCTGCAGCTGCGCGCCAAGCACCTCGACGACCGCGAACTCCTCGCCCGGGCCGTGGCGCTGCGCCGCGCCACGGCGGGCACGCCGACGCGGCTGATCATCAACGATCGTCCCGACCTGGCGGCTCTCGTCGGAGCCGACGGCGTCCATCTCGGACAAGAGGATTTGTCGGTCCGCGACGCCCGCGCGATTGTCGGCCCCGCCAGCCTGATTGGCGTTTCGACCCATTCCCTCGCACAAGCTCGGCAGGCGGTGCTCGACGGCGCCAACTACCTCGGCGTCGGTCCGACGTTTCCCAGCGCCACGAAGTCCTTCGCCTCGTTCACGGGCTTGGAACTCTTGCGGAGCGTGGCGGCCGAGATTCGCCTGCCGGCGTTCGCCATCGGCGGGATCTCGTTGGAGAATCTGTCCGCGGTTCAACAAGCGGGATTCTGCCGCGTGGCGGTCAGTGCCGCGATCGTCGGGTCACCCGCTCCGGCGGCCGCCGCCGCCGAGTTTCTCCGCCAGCTGCGCCGCGGCGGCGGGGGCGATCGCCCGGTGCGTTAACACGCTCTTCACACGCGCGGGCTCCCCTCACAGGGCGCGGGACGCGGCGGCGGCCTGACTGCCCAAGAATCTCGCCCGGCAATTTGAGGGGTTTTGGCGAAATTGCTATCCTCCAGTCAGCAACAAAAAGGTGAGCACACATTCCGGCCGCTGGCGCGACGAAAGCTGGCGGCGCCAAGACACAGGAGGTCGCGTCTTGAACTACGAAGTGGAACAGAAGTTCCCGCTGGCGGATGCCACGACGGTCGAGCAGAAGTTGAGTGAGCTCGGGGCCACGGCCCACGGACCGGTGAAGCAGATCGATCGGTACTACGCCCATCCCAGCCGCGATTTTGCCCAGACGGACGAGGCGTTGCGCATTCGCCGCGTGGGGGATCTCAACTTCATTACCTACAAGGGACCGAAAGTCGATCAAACGACCAAGACTCGGCGCGAGCTGGAAATCCGGCTCCCGCCGGGACCCGAGGGTGACTCCGGCTTCTCGGCGCTGCTCGAGGCGGTCGGCTTTCGGCCCGTGGCCGAGGTGCGCAAGGTTCGGCGCCGACTCGACGTGCCCTGGCAAGGGAGCCACGTCGAAGCGGCCCTCGACCAGGTCGACGAAGTCGGCACGTTCCTCGAGCTGGAACTGCGGGCCGACGAGAAAAGCCTCGACTCCGCGCGGCAACTCATCACGTCGCTCGCCCAGGAGTTGGGACTCGCCAGCAGCGAGCGCCGCAGCTATCTCGAACTGCTCTTGGCGCAGCGGAAATAGCGCCGGCCGTCTGGGTCGGCGAAGGCAAGCGCCCGGCATTGCCGCGGCGGGCGACTTCCGCGCACGCCGCGCTCCGGCGCCCAAGGCCGGAGTGCTAGGGGGGCGGCGCGGCGCGCGGGGCCTGCAGCTCGGCCTCTAACCGCGCGAACTTGTCCCGCAGCTCGGCTCCGCCAAGTTCGGGATGCAGCACTTTCGTCAGCGCAATGATCTTGGCGGCTTGCGCGTCGTCGCCCGCGCGATGATGCGCGAGCGCGATTTCGTACTTGGCGCGAAACCAGCGCGGGGTCCCGGGCTCGGAGTGCCGTTCGATGTCGCGCCAGGCGTGGAGCGCGCCCGCCCGCGCGGGATCGTCGTTGCCCGCGGCGAGCAGCGTCGCGTACTCTTCGCGCAAGTCACCGTCGCGCGGCGCATCGCGGAGCAAGGCCTCGTAAGCGGCCAGCGCCTGCGGACGATTTCCGGCCGACGCCAGGAATCGCGCCTCGAGACGGCGAAAGCGCTGTTGTTGCGGGGCTGGCAGCTGCGGCGCTCGCGCTCGCACCAACTCGATCGTCCGCGACTCGAGCGGGGCAAGCGTTCGCCGCTGCTCGTTGTTGGCGGTCTGCTGGATGCCCCAGAGCGATTCCAAGACGGCCAGCACGTCGCTCGCCCCCGCGGCGGCCATCTGCTGGAGATGTTGTTCGGCCGCCTCGGTCTCACCCTGCCCTGCCAGCGCTACGACCAGCAGCGACAGGGCGCGCGCCTCCGTCTCTGCGGGCAGCTGCGGATCAACCAGCACCCGCGCGGCGAGCGCTTCGACCCGCTCGTACGGATTGCGGCCGCTCTCGAGCCAGAGCTTGGCCGCCGCCAGCGCCGCGGCCCGGGGGGCGGCAGCCAGGGGGGCGACCTCTCCTCCCGGCGCCGCCGGCAGCAGGGCCTCCAGCTCTTGAGCCAGGGAGGCGAGCCGCGAACTTGGATCGCGCCCGGCCGCCCGCTCTTGAGCGGCCCAGCGGGGAGCGATCTCGGCGGCGGCGGCGATCGCGTCCGGAAAGCGCGGGTCGCTGGGAGCAACCGCGCGATAGGCCGCGATGGCCTCGGGCCAGCGCCGCTCGAAGGTCTCGATTCGCGCCAAGCGCCAGAGCGCCTCGCCCCGGCTTGTCCCGTTGGGCCACAGCCGCAGATGTTCCTCGAGCAGCTCGCGGTAGTGGGTGGTCGAGAGCGGTTCGACGATCTTCGCGGCCTCGAGCGCATCGTGTGCGGCCAGCAGATGGGCTTCGGCCGCGCGCGGCGACGCGGGGTCGCGGCGGGCCGCCTGACGATAGCGGCGGCTGGCCGCTGTCAGCTCCTGGCGCTCGTGCTCGATCGTGGCGGCGACGAATTCCAGCTCGAACGCCCGCCGCGTGTCGCCTCCTTGCAAAGCGGCCTCCGTCGCCCGGTCGTACATGGCCAGCGCCTCGTCGGCCTGACCGGCCGCGTGCAAGCGCTCGGCCGCGCGCACGAGCAGTTCGATTCCTGCCGCGGGTCCACCCGCCGGTGCGTTCCGGCTGGCAAGCCGCTCGGCGCGGCGGGCCCAAGCCGCACCATGAGCCCGCTCGATCTCGACGAGCACGGCGTCGGCCCGCCGCTGGTACTCGTCGGCCTCGCCCCCCCGTTGCTGCCGATGGGCGTCGGCCGCCAGCGCCAGATAGGTCTGCAAGAAGGCGGCATCGAGCTCCGGTGCGATCGTCCCCTGCAGTTCGCGCCCCGCGGCGAGCACTTCCAGCGCTGCGGAAGGCGCGCCGCGTGCGAGCGCCAGAAGCGCCCGCTCGGCCCGCGCGCGCAACGCGATTGCGGGCGCAGGCTGCGTGGCTTCGAGCCGCGCCAGCTCCTCGCGCGCGGCATCGAATTCGGCCAGCTCGCGCCAGGCGCCGGCAAGTTCGAGCCGACTCTCGTCGCGCACCTCGGCCGAGGTCTCGCGCTCGAGCAGTTCACGCAGCAACACCGTCGCCTGGTTCAGGCTATCGACCGCGTCGGCCGAGCCCGGCGGATAGCTTCCCGCCTGCAGGCGAGAGGCGCGCGCGAGCTGCCGCTCCAGGTGATCCCCGGTGGAGGCGAGCTCGGCGGCGGTCAGGCGCGTTCCGTCGGGCGAGGTCGCCGGCGCGCCCCGCAGCTCCTGGGCCACGCGATCCCGCAGATCCCGCAACGCCGCAATCGCCGCGCGCAGCTCGCTGCGGGCCTGCGCGTAGTGCGAGTCCTCCCCGCCCGCCGCCGCTGCCTGCTCGCGCAGCACTTCCCCGTGCGCGAGCCGTACCAAAGCTCCCTGCAACTCGACGAGCAACCGCCGGGGGCTGTGCGGATTGCGCGAGACGAAGTCCGCGGTCACCGCGGCGGCCTGCTGCCAGGCGGCGTCGCTCGGGGTCGACGGCAGCTCGAGCGCCTCGGCCGCCAAAGCCCGGGCGAGCTCGATCGTCAGATCCGCCCGCTCGGCGTCCCCGAGGTCGGTCGCTTGCAACCGTTGGCGGCAATGCACCTGGGCCAGACGATAGAGACGCCGGTTGCGCAGGCCGGCCAGGAACTGCGCGTCGGTATTGTCGGGAGGCGGTTGCCCGCCGGCTAGCGCCGCGCCGCCCAGAAGCAAAGCGACCACCCAAGCGCCGCGCCACGTGCCGGTCTTTCGTGTCCGAAAGTCCGCCATGGTCAGCGTCTCCCCCCCGCGGCGAACTGGACCTTCTCGAACCCCGCCAGCCGGCAGAGGTCATACAGGTCGATCACGTTCCCGAGCGAGACATCGGGCGAGATGTCGAGAATGACCGGCAGATCGCTGCTCAGGCCGGCCAAGGCGGCCAAGACCGACCGCAGCTCGGTCCAGCGGGTATAGGCGCGCTGGTTGACCTGCCAGCGCGGCGCTCCCTGCTCGACCGTCAATTTGATCACGACCTCTTCGAGGTCCTCCAGTTCGGGGGGCACTGCGGCGGCCGCCACCGAACCCGGTCCCAGCAGATTGCTGGGCAGCAGCTCCTCGAGCACCTGAAAGTTCGTTGTGCAGACAAAGAAGATCAACAGCTGAAACACGACGTCGATCATCGGCGTCATGTTGATGTCGAAGCGCGACGAGTCGGGTTGGAATTCAGGTGGTCGACGCATGGATGGTTGTGAGGCGCTCCCGGGCGCGCTGCGGCTCAGCCCGCGGCCCGCTGGGTCACGGCGAAGGTAACTTTCCAGACGCCCGTGCGCGTGCAAGCCAGCAGGATGGGTTCGATGAAGCGATAGGGCACGTGCCGGTCAGACCGGATGCGGACTTCGAGCTCGGCGCCGGCCTTGGCGCGCTCGCTGGCGATGAGCGCTTCGAGGTCGGCGGCGTCGACCGGCGCGCCCGCCGCCATCAGGCTCCCCTGGGGCAAGACGTTGACGATCAACCGCCGCCCCGTGGGCTCCAGCTCGGGCTCTTCGCCGCTGGCGGCCTGCGGCAGATCGAGTTCGAGCTGAATCTCCTGCTGCGCCAACCGGCTCGAAACGATGAAGAAGACAATCAGCAGAAACGAGATATCGATCATCGGCGTCATATTGAAGCCGATCCGCGCACCCGTGCTCTGGCGTGGCGCGCGCATCAGCGAACTCCCTCGACGCGCGGCGGGGCCGGCGGGCGGGCGCCGCGACGCCGGCGGAGCGGCGCCGTGGCATGGGTCGCGGCCTGCGAGGCTTCGGCCACGAGCTGATCGACTCGGCTGCGAAAGAAGGCATACACCGCCAGGCAAGGGATCGCCACCACCAGGCCTTCGACCGTCGTCACCAGCGCCAGATAGATCCCCTCGGCCAGGTCGGCGGCGCGGGCCGCTCCCTGCGTGATCGCCACCTCGCGAAAGGCGACGACCATGCCGATCACGGTCCCCAACAGCCCGAGCATCGGCGCGAGATTGGCGATGACCGACAAGTACTCGATCTTGCGGAATAACCGGGCCGCTTGGTCGGCCGCCGCGTCTTCCATCGCTTTCTCGGTCGCCTCCCAGCCGCCGTCGGCTTCGCTGAGGCCGGCGTGCAAGACCGACGCCAGAAAGCTGGGATGGAGTTTGCATTGTTGTTCGGCCGCCGTGAGCTGATTGGCCGCCAGGAGCTCGGCCACGCGGTCGGAGAGTCCAGGCGGGATGAGCACCCCGGCGCGAATCGTGAGCGCGTGCTCGATCGCCAGCGCCACCGCGGCGACCGAGAGGAACATGATCACATAGCCCACCAGGCCTCCGGCCAGCAGGATGTTGACGAGCGACGACGTTTCGTCCTGGCTGGTCGTGGCTTCGCCTGCCGTAGCGGCGGGCGGGTCGAGCGTGTCGGTTTGAGCGCTCGCCGGCGGCGCGAGCGCCAGCCAGCATCCGAGCAGTACCCACACCGGCCACCGCGTCGGGCGGCTGAATCCCTCGTGACATGGCACCATGCGCTACGATTCGCCTCCTGACCTTGGCCGTTCAACCTGCCGGTTGCCGCGGCAACTCCTCGAGTCGTGTCTGCGCCTCGCGCCCTGCCAGCGAGGCGCCATGTTCGGCGACGAGTTCTTCGTACAGGCGCCGCGCTGCGGCGGGTTCTCCCGCCTGTTTCAAGACGTCGGCCGCTCGCAGCAAGGCAGCCGCCGCCAGCCGGCGCTCGCGCGGATAGAGAATCGGCACGCGGAGAAACGCCAGCGCGGCGGCAGAGGCCTGTTCCGGATGGCGGGCGAGCCCCAGGCCCAGCACATAATAGGGTCCGGCAGCCAGCGGCGCCGGCAGCCGCTCGAGGCGCGCGCGCCAGCCGGCGACTTCGGCGGGGTCCGCCGTGGCAATCCGCAATCGCCAGAGCTGCGCTTCGGCCAGGCCCGCGATTCGCGCGTCGCTCGTCCGCGCCAGTGACTGCAGGCGCTCCACGGCGGAACCCTGCTGGGGCGTACCGAGCAAGCAACTGGCCCCCAGCAACATCGCGACGGGCGATTCGCGCCTGGCGAGCCAGTCCGCGGCCGCGGCGATGAGTTGCGGGTCCGGCTCGCGCGGCTCCCAGCACAGGGGGAGCGCAGCGAAGTCCGGCGTCTCGGGATCGCTCTGCACGAGCACCAGGAAGGTCTTGCCGGCCGCCGGGATCTCTCCCAGATCGCGGTAACACCAAACGACCTGCGCGAGCAGCTTGCGGCGCATCCATTGCCGGGGTTCGGCCGCGACGGCGGCCTTGAAATGCGCGAGCGCTGCGCGCGTGTCGCCCGCCGCGAGGGCCTCCTCGGCGGCGACCTGTTCTGGCGTGCGCTTGGTCTCGATGTCGACGACGCGTTCGCTGGGGTAGCGCACCTCGCGCCCGTCGGCCGTGCGCAGCGTCAGCTCGCGCCCGGTAAAGTCGCGCACCTCGCCCGCCACGCGCGTGCGTCCGCGGACCGATCCGGGCGAGGCGAGGGAAACCGTATCCTGCGCACAACAGGTCCCGGCCGGCGCAGCGGCGAGCAGTGCGGGGAGGACGATCGCGCGGCAGTGCCAAAGAAGCGCTGACATCGGGATGACTCGCAAACGCAACGGGGCCTGCCCCGGACAAACGCTGACGGTTATTGACGCCGGTCGAGTCGCGACACGTCGAAGTAGGCGTATTGTCCGCCGTTCTCACGCGCCAGCCGCGCCAGAAAGTTCTCGCCGTCGAGCGCGGGCCCGAGGCCAAACTCGATCGTGTTGATCGTGGTCACTCCTTCGCAGAGCCGATGAATGCGCCCGAGCTGCGCCGAGCTCAGCCCCGGCTCGTCCGCGTCGGTCAGAAAGAAGATCACGTCGGGCTTGAGGCGGAGCGCGAGCAGCAGCGCCTCTTCGTGCCGCGTCGCGCCGTCGGCGGTGATTCCTCCCACGAAGCGGCGGGCGAGCTCTTTATTCTGGTCAGTGCCGAAGACAAGCCGATTCGTGCCGGCGATGTTCAGAATGCTCGGCGACTCGTTGTAGAAAATAATCTGGAACTGATGATTCGACCCGAGGCTGGCCAGGCTCTTGACGAGCTCGAGCTTGGCCGCCGCCAGCGTGCTCCGCCCGCTCCCCCCCATGCTGGCCGAGCGATCGAAGACGTAAACAAACCGGTAGCCCTCGGCCGGTATGCCGAAGACCGAGGTGCTGGCCGTGCCGCCGCCGGGTCCTGTTTTGAGACCGTTGCCCTGGGTCATCGCGCCGGCGCCGGGGAGCAGCCGCTCGCCCGCATCGCCCGCTGTTCCGACGCCGATCGCCTCGTGAGCACCCGTGGGGAGGACGTCGCTCGGGTCGGTGGGGGGAGCCTCGTTCAGCAGTTCGCTCGAGTCGGCGGTTGCGGGGAGGTCGGCCGCGGTGGCGTCACCGCTTTCGCCCCCCCCCCGCGGCAAAAGGACCCGTCCCGGCGGGCCCTTGTTGCCGAAGGCCTGGCCCACCCCGCCGCCCACCCACGGTCCGGGACCCCCGGG